>CAMZKV010000098.1 GCA_947311445.1 uncultured Chlorobiota bacterium
AGATTTTGAAATAAATGCAACTAACACTGAGTTTTTTCAATGGCAAATAAATAACGGTTCCGGATTCGTTAATTTTACTGATGATGCAAATATTTCCGGTTCAAATTCAAACACATTAACAATAAACGATGTATCATCATTCTCACAAGATAATACTATAAGATGTATTTTGTCGAACAGCACAACCCCCTATACTTGCTCGCAAGATGCCTTGTTTTCTGTTTATGGAAATTGTACTATTTGGAACGGAACTTCATGGAGTAATGGGTTTCCAAATGCCTCAAAATCTGCAATAATTGATGCAAACTATACGGCAAATGATTTTTTAACAACAGATAATCTTATAATTAATACAACTGACACTTTATTTATTAATGAAAATTATACATTAAAAGTTGAAGGAGATTTTTTTAATAAAGGAACATTATTTTTAAAATCTGAAAATGCAAATCAAATTCCGGGTACTTTTATTCACTCCGGCTCCATTATTAATTACGGCGATTTTATTGCACAGAAAAAAATTGAAACTCCAAATTCAGAAATAAACGAAAATATTTATCTTTTCTCTAATCCTGTAAGCTCTTCAAAGCAAATAGGAAATATTTTTAATAATTCTTCCGAAATATTTGAAAACACCGGTAATATTTCAACTTGGAACATACTTTCTTCTGAAAATGATATTGAAAAAGACAAAGCATACATGTTGCAAACTAATGAAGATGATTTAGTTTCATTTAAAGGAATTTTTAATACAGGAACAAAAAACAATACATTAAAACAATTAGGAAATGATGATTTCTTTTCCTTTCTTTCAAATCCATATCCTTCATACATAAATTGGAACGCAACACTTGGCTGGGATAAGCAAAATATTAATCCAAACATTTATACTTACGATTTGTTTAATAACGGAAACAGTTATAATTATTCTGTTTGGGATGGCACAGTTGGTTTGCATTTAGCCAACGGATACATAAAACCGATGGAAGCATATTTTGTTCTTATGTCAGACTATCGTGCTAACATTCAGTCGGATAACTCTGTTCGAGTATCAACGGAAGATGTAAATGTTTCACCAACAACTCCCGAAAATTTAATTAGGTTTAAGTTTGAAACAGAAGACGAAACTACTTATGATGAAAGTGTAATTTATTTTGGCGATACTGAAAATGTTTGTTTAAAACCAATGCCACTTTCAGATAATAAATTTTATACATTTCTACCGTCAAGCGGAAAAAAATATGCCATAAAAAGATTAGTTAATCCTAATTTAGACACATTGCTTGCAGTTGGTTTTAAAACATCACAAGGAGGGCAAATAAAATTTAAAGTTACTGAATTTACATTTGACAATTCAACACCCGTACAGCTAAAAGACTTGTGGACAGGGCAATACAAAATGTTGAAATTAGACTCAACATATACTTTTACCGCAAGTGCATCAGAACCCGATAACAGATTTAAACTACATTTCGGAAATTATGTAGTCTCTGTTAATGATTTAGAAAATGACAATAATGTAAAAGCATGGTCGTCAGGGAAATCTATTTTTATAAGAAATAATATAAATAAAAATATATACTATAAGCTTTTTGATATTACGGGAAAAATTATTTCAGAAGGCAAAACTGACAGTCAATTAACAGTATTTCAAACCAAAAATAGAGGAATAAATATTTTAAAACTATATTTTAAGAACAAGACAAAAGTTTATAAATTAAACATATTCTAGCAATTTTTTTTAATAATTGATACGAAACATTATGGAAAAAAAATTCAAGTTTTTAATTGCAATTATTATTATCAGTTTTTTTTACTCAAAAATAAGCTACTCACAAAGTGTTGCAATAAATAATAACGGAGCTGCACCAAATTCAAATGCAATTCTTGACATTGATATATCAACAAACGATAAAGGAATTTTAATACCTCGTTTAACAACAGCACAAAGAACCGGAACTTTTGATGACTCTTTCGGGTCAAGTGAAGATGGATTAACTGTCTATGACACAGACACTAAGTGTTATTGGGTTTATGATGGTACAGCATGGTCAAGATTTTCTATGGGAGGCAATAGTTGGTTTCTTGCAGGAAACATTAGTACAAACCCTGCGAATGATTTTATTGGAACAACTGATGCACAAGATTTGGTTTTCAGAACAAATAATATAGAAAGAGCAAGAATTGAATCCGCCGGAAATTTTGGAATCGGAACATCTAATCCCAATGCAAAACTTCATGTACTTTTATCCGGTACGGTAATGGGACAATACTTGGGTACGGTTGCAACTTTTCAACAAAATAATGCAACTTCTGATTGGAGCAGAATTTCAATAATAGGAGGAAGTACAGGTGCAAGTTTAATTGATTTCGGCGATGCCGACAAACAAGACCCTGGTTCTATAAAATTTGACCATACTGATAATTATTTTGCTTTTTTTACAGATAATACCAATGAAAGAATGCGAATAACATCTTCCGGTAATGTTGGAATTATGGTTGCAGACCCCGATGAAACTCTTGAAGTTAACGGTTCAATTAAAATGACTGACGGAAACCAAGGAGCAAATAAAATTATGGTTTCAGATGCAAACGGAAAAGCTAGTTGGAGTAACGAAACTGACGGTGTAAAAACAAGAGTTATCAGACAAATAAATGGAGGAACTAGCACAGAAGTTGTTTTATGGTCGCATCCGGAAGGAATAGAAGTTAGGTTTGATGCAAATTCTGAAACTGTAACAGTCGAAAATAAAACAGGGGATACAGTTGATGATTGGAATGTTGTTATATATGGAGGAGCAATTGGTTATAATAGTATTAAAGCTACAAATTATAAAAATAGAAACATTGTTGATGGAGCTACAAATGATAATATTTCATTTGATTTAGGGTCAGAAACAGGGGGATGGTTTAATATAATTGCTGCTAATCAAACTGATGAAAAGGATGGATTTATTATTCACATTGTTTACTATAGTGATGATCTAAACGGAACAGTCCAATACTGGGATAATTAAAAAGACATACTTTCGTCCCCAAGACAAAGTATCGTCGAAAATAAACGAATACCATAAACAAAAAGAATGCAAGAAAAATATCAAAATATAATAACAAAGCAGCTTTCAAAAGAAGCATCTTCCGAAGAAGAAAGTTTTTTATTTGAAGAAATGAAAACAAACAAAAAACTAAAAACTGAATTTGAGAAACTATCAACAATCTGGAACTCACTAAGTAATGAGAAAAAAGAGTTTGATAAAAAACGTATGCAAAAATTAATTGCATTAAAAATATCAATAAATAAAAAACAAAAACGTAATAGTTTTGTTTTGGCATCTTTTAAATATGCTGCAATATTTATTGCAATTATTACAATAACAACTTTTGTATTTAATGATTTACAAAGCACAAAAATAATTGTAAATAATACAGGCAAAATGTTAAAAGTAAAATTACCTGATAATTCTATAATTTGTTTAAATAAAAGTGCAAAAATTGAATATATTAATTCAATATTAAAAACATTTAACCGTGAAGTTAATATTGATGGTGAAGCATTTTTTAAAATTACAAAATCAAAAAACAAGAAATTTACAGTTCACACTCCCGATTTTGATATAAATGTACTCGGAACAGAATTTAATGTTAGAACTTTTGCACAAAACCAATCGGTTGTTTTAACAAAAGGTAAAATTCAATTAAATAATTTTGAGAATATTAAAACCAATATTGTAATGAAGCCTGGCGAAATTATAAAATTCAACAAAGAAAAAAACATCTTTATTTCGCAAAAAATAAATCCAAAAATATATACATCTTGGCTAAACAAAAAATTAGAGTTCGATAATTTTTCATTAAACGAATTATCGGAATTAATAAAATTAAGATACAAAAAAGACCTAATTATAACAAACAAAGAAATAGCCAACAAAAAAATTAGCGGAACAGCACCTGCCGATGACTTAAACCTTTTGCTTAAAGCACTTGAAACAATACTGAAAACAAAAATACAACATAAAGAAAATCAATTACTAATTAACTAAATTTCAAGCACATGAGAAGAGTTATAATATTAACTGCCTTGTTGTTTATAGTAAGTACCGGCTTTTCAAACAGCCAAACTAAAAACAAACAAAAAGGACAAGTTCAGTTTTCTGAACTAATAAAGAAAATTGAAAAGAAATTTGATGTTTCAATAACTTATGAAACTGAAATAGCATTTAAAATGACAAAAAAACAAGCAGCAAAAGTCATAAAAATGAAAACAGTTGAAAAAGCGTTATATGAAACAATAAAATCTAAAAATATTTCTTTTAAAAAGATTAGAAATGATTATTTTGTTCTTTCAAAAATCGAAAATGAAATAATAAAAGATTCTGAGAACATTAGAATAAAAGAAGAAAAAGAAAGAACAATCTCTGGAATAGTAACAGATAAATATGGTGTCGCTATTCCCGGAGTAACAATTCTTTTAAAAAACACATCTTTTGCAACAATGACGGATTTTGATGGAAAATTTTCGCTAACAATACCCGACAATAATAAAGGCGTTTTAGTATTTTCCTATATCGGTTTTGAAACTCAAAATATAGCAATATCCGAAGCAAGTAATTACAATGTTACACTAAAAGAGGACGAATTTGGTTTGGAAGAAGTCATTATTTCTGGTGTAGCAGGTAACACATTAAAAAAGAAACTTACAGTAACAGTCGAAAAAGTTGGAGGTTCCGAACTGCAAAAAGCCCCAGCATCTTCATCTGCATCAATGTTGCAAGGAAAACTTGCAGGTGTTAATATTAAAAGTGCATATGGCAGTCCGGGAAGTGGAGCAACAATTAAAATGAGAGGTGCAACATCTTTAACAGGAAACAGTAACCCATTAATTATTGTTGACGGAATTATGGTAAATACAAACCTCGCCGATATAAACGTTGATGATATAGAAAATGTTGAGGTTGTTAAGGGTGCTGCTGCTGCTGCTCTGTATGGTTCAAAAGCTGCAAACGGAGTTATTGTAGTTTCAACAAAAAGAGGAAACAACATTAAAAACAAATTTCAAATAAAAGTAAGAAACGAATATGGTATTTCCAATATACAAAAAACTCTCGAATTAGCAACTCACCATCCCTATCAATTAGCTGCCGATAATGATGACTTTTCTTATACAAAATATGAAGGGGTAGATTACGATGATGACGGAGAAGTTATTTCAAATGCTCCTATCCCCACAGATTCTTCTTATGCTGATCAGCCCTATGCTGTTGTAAGAGATTTGCAAAATGAGTTTTTTAAAAAAGGAAGATTTTACACCAACTTTATTAGTATGGCAAATAAAAGTGAAAAATCAAACATTTATTTGTCATTTGAAAATAATAAAAATACAGGGATAATTTTTTCTACCGATGGCTACACAAGACAAAATTTAAGATTTAATGCAGATACTAAATTGAACGACTATATTACAATTTCAAGCTCAAACTTATTTATGAATGCATTTACAGATAAAGCAGCAGGAAGCACATTTGGTGCAATTCTCTTTTTAAGCCCTGATTTAGACTTGCATTCAGATAATCTTGACGGAACACCATATAGAGTTAATCCCGCAAATAAATTTTCTAACTATCAAAACCCTTTATATCCTTTATACCACTTAGAAATGAACTCTAAAAGAAACGCATTTATGAGTAATGTCAGTACAAAAATAACACTAACTGACTGGTTAAATTTTGATGCAAAATACACTCTTGAAAGAATAAATACAAAATCACATACCTACAACAAGAAAGGATATTTATACGGAGATTTTGAAACAGGAAAAATATCAAAATCAAGTTATATGAGTAATACTGGAAATTATCAAATAACTGCAAATTTTAATAAAAATATTAATGACTTTACTTTAAAATCAAAAATAAGTTATTTGTCAGAAAACGAAGAATGGGAAGGACTTTCTGCAACAGGAGAAGGTTTTATTATAACCAATGTCCCTCAAATAGATTATACTCCTGACACTCTTATAACAGGAGCTTCAAACGAAGGCTCAATAAGAGCTCAAAACGTTTTTGGGATTCTTGATTTAGATTATAAAAGCAAATATCTTGTTTCAGGATTAGTACGAAGAGACGGGTCAAGTTTGTTTGGAGAAAATGAAAGATGGCATACTTATTATAGGTTTGCAGGAGCATATAGAATAACAGAAGACCTTACAATCCCGGGAATTCAAGAATTGAAAATAAGAGCCGCAATTGGAACATCTGGTCTTAGACCACATTTCTCAGATCAATACGAAATTATAACTCTTGACAATGGAAATCCTTATCGTTATCAAAAAGGAAATAAAAACTTGAAACCTTCAAAATCAAAAGAAATTGAATATGCTTTAGATATGCAATTTTTAAATGTTTTTAATTTTGTTGCCTCTTATTCCGAAACAACAACTTCTGATGCAATATTAAGAATTCCTCTAGCTTCGCAAGCAGGAGGATATGCATCTCAAATCGGGAATGCAGGAACATTGTTTTCAAATGCTTTAGAACTGTCTCTAAATGTAAAAGCAGTTAATAAAAAAGACTTTGATTTATCCTTAGGTTTAAATTATGACAGAGTAAGACAAAAAGTAATACAATTAGATATTAATAAATTCTTTACAGGACCAAGCCCAGAATTTCCTTTCCTTATTGAAGACGGACAAAACTTTGGTGTTATTATTGGAAAAAAATGGTTAACATCATTAGACGAAATGAAAAATCAATTACCCGATGGAATGACAATAGAAGATTATTCAATAAATAGCGATGGTTATGTTATAACAGCAGGAACAGAAGGTAGTACATTAGAAACACCTGTTGCTTTGGATGAAGACAATGATGGAAACCCGGATAAAGTTATAATTGCAGATTGCAATACAGATTTTAATTTGAATTTTAATACAACACTCTCATATAAAGGTATAACAATGTATATGCTATGGGGAATTAAACAAGGAGGAGACGTATATAACAAAACAAAACAAAGATTGTTTTTTGAGAACAGAGCAAAAGAAATAGACCAATACGGAAAAGCTGAAAATCAAAAAAAATCAACAGAATATTATCAGAAGTTATACGATGCAAATCAAATTAATTCCCATTTTGTTGAAGATGGCTCATTTATTAAGTTAAGAGAATTTTCCTTTGCCTATACTCATAGTTTTGATAAAAAAATGAAAATTTCAAATATATTAAAATCAGTAAAAGTAGGCGTAGTTGCAAGAAATTTACTAACAATTTCTAAATACACAGGATATGATCCTGAAGTAGGAACAAGCAATGCCGCAAATTTTTCCTATGATAATTTTGGTTATCCAAATTTCAGAACAATAACGGGGTCAATTGAATTTACATTTTAATCACACAAACAATTTATTTAATATCAATTAATTAGAAAATTTTAGAAACATGAAAACAAGATATATATACATATTATTAATAATATTTTTAGTTTCAAGTTGTAAAAAAGATTTTTTGGAAGTTAAAAATATGAATGATGCAGATCTCCAAAGAGCATGGTCAAATCCTGAAGACGTTAAAGCTATTGCATCCGGTATGTTTTTCAACTGGCACAAAACCCAATATTGGGCATATACTTTTTCTCCAATAATGGCGATGTGGACTATGGCAGATCAAGGAACTGCCTCATGGGGAAATGGTGCCATGCAAGATTTATCTTCTGAACCAAGAGCTGAATTTGTAAATACACAAGACTACAGCCACATAAGAATAATAAAAAGGTATTATGAAAGACTATACGGAAACATAAATACAGCAAACGACATTATAAATGTAATAAAAAATGGTATGCAACTTGGAGAAATAGATGAAGATGGAATTGGCGAAGACACTGAAATGATTAAAGCCTTTGCATATTTTAATCAAGGAATTTCATTAGGCTATTTAGCACTAGTTTTTGACAAAGCATACGTAATTAAAGAAAGTTCTCCTGATGAAAATATTTTAACTCCATATTCATACAAAGATGTTGCAGATTCTGCAATTCTCTCTTTAGAAAAATGTATTGAAATCTCTGATGCAAACGATTTTTCACTTCCCGAACCTTGGATTAATGGATCTTCATATTCAAACATTGAGTTGTCGCAATTAGCCCACTCTTTTATTGCAAGAATTTTAGTCGGCAACCCAAGAAATATTGCAGATAATAATGAAGTTGACTGGAATAAAGTTTATTCTCATGCAAACCAAGGAATTCAAAGAGATTTAGCTCCCTATATGGATAACATTGTTTGGAAAAACCTTATGTTAAATTATACTTTTAATAATACAACATTGGATTGGTGTGGAGTGGACTCTAGAATAATTCACATGATGGATAATAACTACCCTGCTGTTTATCCTGATTTAAGTACCGAACCCAAACCTGACCCTGCTGTATCAGATGATCATAGGCTTGAAACTGATTTTAGATATGATGCAACATGCCCATTAAAAGCAGATAGAGGATATTACCATTTCTTTGATTATGAATATAAAAGATATAGTAGTTATACAATTAATAATCCTGCAAATGTTGTTGATTTTTATGTAACAGAAAACGATTTAATAAAAGCAGAAGCAATGTTTCATAACGGAAACAAATCCGGTGCAATAGATATTCTTAATAATGGGCCCAGAGTTACAAGAGGGCAACTTCCTCCGTTAGATTATAGTATTTCAGACGAGGATTTTCTTAAAGCATTGTTTTATGAACGAGATATTGAATTGATGATGACTGGTTTCGGAACTCCATTTTTTGATATGAGAAGAAGAGATATGTTGCAAAAAGGAACTATGCTACATTTTCCTATTCCTGCAAAAGAATTGGATGTTATGTCCATGCCTCTATATACCTTTGGAGGAGTAGAAAATGCCGATGGTATTAACACATCAAATGGTGGCTGGAAATAATCGTAAAGTATTGACCTGTCAGTGTCTCCAAGACCTGACAGCGTCTTTAAAATTTAGTCATTATCTTTTTTATATAAAATTCAAACACTTTCAAATGAGAAAATTAAAACTATTTGCATTCTTGCTAATTTTTATTTCTGCAACATACATCGCAAATGCCTGCACAACAGCTGTTATTTCAGGTAAATACACTAAAAGTGGAAGGCCAATGCTTTGGAAAAACAGAGATACTTGGGCAATAAATAATATTATTAGATATTTTGAAGATGGCAAGTACAACTATGTTGGGCTTGTAAACTCAAAAGACCTAAAAGGTAAAAGTGTTTGGATAGGTATAAACAGTGTTGGCTTTGGTATTATGAATTCTGCATCATATAATTTAAACATTGGTGATGGAATTGAGCAAACAGGTTACGAAGGTAGAATAATGAAACAAGCATTACAACAATGCAAAACACTTGCCGACTTTGAAGCGGTACTTGATAGTCTTGGTGTGCCATCAAGATTAGAAGCTAACTTCGGAGTGATTGATGCAGAAGGGGGAGCCGCATACTATGAACTAGGGAATAAGGGCTATGTGAAATTTGATGCAAACGACCCAAAAGTTGCTCCATTCGGATATTTAATTCGTGCAAATTATTCATACACAGGTAGTTTTGGTAAAGAGAGCAGTGGATACATTAGGCATAATACTGTAAGTGAATTATTTTATAATGCAGTCTCAACAAACACAATGGATGCACAATTTATACAACAAAAAGTTGCAAGAACTTTATACCATTCATTAATTAAAGAAGATTTATTTGAAAAATACGGCAACAAACCAGAGAATACTCCTACATTCTCACATTTTGGAGATTATATTCCAAGAACAGGTTCATCATCATCGCTTGTTGTGCAAGGAGTTATGAAAGATGAAAGCCCTGACCATGCAATGCTGTGGGCTACCGTTGGCTTTCCGCTATGTTCAATCGATATTCCTGTTTGGGTAAAAGCAAAAGGTGACTTTCCTAGTATTTTAAAATATAATGAAGATTTGAAAGATTCTCCAATTTGTAATGCTGCATTAACTCTTAAAAAACAATGCTTTCCAATTCGTTGGGGAAAATTTGAAAGGAAATACATAAATATAAATGCTTTGCATAATTCTGATAAAACAGGAATTGTTCAAAAAATAAAACCTTATGAAGATGTTATTTTCAAAAAAACATTTTCTTTAATTGATAAAATGCAAGAAACAAAATTTTCAAAATCAAAAATAGAAGAATATAATAAGTGGTTAAATTCGTATATAAAAGATACTTTTAATAAAGAATTTTGCTTAAAACTATAAATAAATTTTATAATTTAATAACAATAAAAATGAAAAGGATTACATTATTTTTAACAGCATTTTTGCTTACATTTACAATGATGCAAGCACAAAATTTTAAAGTTTTGCTTATCGATGACGATAATAACGGCTCATCGGAAACTTCAACAATTGAAACTGCTCTGACTAACTCAGGTTACACATGGGTAAAAGCAATTTCTACAACACCAAGTTTTGCCGGTATGGAACAATACGATATGGTTTTATGGTACACCGGAAATGATGCTACAACACATCTTTGGGAAACAGATGCTAACGAAAATTCAGTTTATAACGATGCCTTAAAGCAATTTGCAAACAACGGCGGAATTGTTTGGGTTGACGGACTTGACTTTCTCTATGATATTGTTAGTACTCCTCCTGATAATTTCCCCTCAGGAACATTTGTAAACGATACTCTCGGAATTACTGATTATTTATCACAATCCCATACTTCTGATGACGGCGATCAAGGAGTTGCTCAATACGATAAAGTAGTAAGTAATTCAATAACAACTATAAATCCGATAAACTGGGTATATTCAACTCTTTGGCTTGCTGACGGACTTGATATAAAAGCAACAGCACATCCCCTATACGAAATGATGGGAGGAACTTATGCTCTTGCAGGACAAACTACTGCTCTTTACAATCAAGTTGGAAACTCAACTTATATTACATCGGGTTTTCGTATTGCAAAAATGCATGACCAAACAATGAAAGATAATCTAATCTCTCAAATGCTTACTTATGCAGAAGCAAATTGGGACACAGAAGCAAATGCAGTATCTCCACTAGGAGACCAAGCAATTGACACCGGAAATGATGGAACAGAATTAACAGTTACAGAAACTGTTGGTTGGGATAGTCACGAGTGGAAATATTCAACAACTTCTGGCGGTGTATATTCTTCTTTTGGTACACCTGAAACTTATAAAACATACACACCAAATTTTGATATTGCTGGTACATACTATGTTGTTTGTGAAACAACTTATGGGGCAACAGTAAGAACAAGTAATGAAATTAAAATTGTTGTTGCAGATGCATTAAATTCAAACTCAGTAAGTCCTAATGATGCTCAATATATTGCAAAAGGTCAAGACGGAACTCAATTAACTGTTACAGAAAACCCGACTGCCGACAGTCGAGAATGGAAATATTCAACAACTTCGGGTAGTGGGTATCAATCATTTACCACACCCGAAACAGGAACAACTTATACCCCAAATTTTGCAACACAAGGAATTTATTATCTAGTTTGCGTATCAAATTTTTCAGGAACAATAGTAACAAGCAATGAAGTTAAAATAGTTGTTGATAACAACACTTCTAATTATTATTTAGAATTTGACGGAGATGATAGTTTTTATGTAAAAGATGTAGGCGAAAATTTTATTAATGTTACAGATAATTGGACTGTTGAAACTTGGGTGAAAGTTGATAGCTATACAACAGGAACATACCCTGTGATTATTGACAGAGAAGAATGTTTTTCAATGTATGTTCAGTCAGACGGTGTTGGAACTGACGATTTTTCAATTGCTTTTGTTTCAAGAAATGCTTCCGATGCAATAGTATCTTCATTAAGTTCTGCAAATAATACAAATGTTACTTTTAATTTTGATGAGTGGTATCATGTTGCAGTTCAGTATGATGGCACTGATGCAAAAATGTTTATAAACGGACAAGAAATTGCAACAACAACAGATAATTTTACATTAAGAAATGCAGGAGAATACATTAACATAGGAACAAGGTTTAGAAGCGGCTACGAAAGATATTTTACAGGCTCAATTGAAAACGTACATTTTTCAAAAGTAGCACGATATTCTGCAAACTTTACTCCCGATTTTTACTCTCAACAACAAGCTGATGCAAACAGTGTTTTTTGCTTGAATTTTGAAAACGGAACAGGTTTAGATTTGTTTGATGCAAGCAGTAACTTCACAGATGTAAAATTGAGAAATCCAAATAACGACCCTGCTTGGATGCTCAAAAAAGAAAATTCGCTAACTCCTTCGGTAGTTCAACATATTGTTGAAAGTACTGATGGTGATGAACTTACAGTTTACGAAAACGGAATTGCAACAAGTAGAGAATGGAAATATTCAACAACTTCCGGAAGTGGCTATGATTCATTTTCATCACCCGAAACAGCAAAGACTTATACACCAAATTTTGCAACACAAGGAACTTACTATATTGTTTGTCAGTCAGTTTTTAACGGAACTGCAATTAATAGTAATGAAGTTGAAATAAATGTTTCTGAACCTGCAAGTATAACAA
>CAMZKV010000099.1 GCA_947311445.1 uncultured Chlorobiota bacterium
CTCTTTTTTTGTGTTTTTTTGTTGGTTAAATTTTCTCTGTTTTAAATCTCCATACTTTTTTCCTAATATTTTTCTAATTTCTTCATATAAAATTTCTTCGGATGTTTGAAGTTGGCTTGAAGTTGTTTTAATATATTCTGCTCTTAAAATTTTATCCGGAATAACAGCTATTGAACTAACAATGTCTCTTACAAGTTGGGCTCGTTTTACAGGATCACTTTTTGCTTCATCTGCAAGAAGTCTTGTTTTAAATTTTATAAAATCCTCTTCATTATTATTTATATAACTTTCAAGCTCTTCTGTTGTTTTTGATTGAGCAAAAGAATCCGGGTCTTCTCCTTCGGGCAAAAAAACAATTTTAACATTCATTTCTTGTGCAAGCACTAAGTCTATCCCCCTTAGTGATGCTTTAATTCCTGCATTATCTCCATCATAAATAATTGTTAAATTTTTTGTAAAACGCCTTACTAATTTAATCTGATCGGTGGTTAAAGCTGTTCCGGATGACGCAACAACATTTTCAATACCTGACTGAAACATTGAGATAACATCTGTATATCCCTCTACCATAAAGCATTTATCTTTTTTAACAATGGCAGATTTTGCAAAATATATGCCGTAAAGTATTTTCGATTTATGGTATATGTCAGACTCGGGAGAGTTAAGATACTTTGCTATTTTTTTATCGGATTTTAAAGTTCTCCCTCCAAAGGCAATTACTTTTCCGGAAAGTGTATGGATAGGAAATATTACTCGTTCAGAAAACCTATCAAATTTATAATTTGTTTCTTTTTTTACTATTGTTAAGCCGGTAGTTTCTAAAAATTTTAATTTATAAGTTTTTTTTAATGCTGTTTGTGTTAAAGCATCTCTTTTTTTTGGGCTCCATCCTAAGTCAAATTTTGCAACTATATCATCCCTAAGTCCTCTTTCTTTGAAATATGACAGAGCAATATTTCTTCCTTCGTCTGTGTTATATAGAGCGTTTTTAAAAAAGTTTTTTGCAAATTCTGTAACAATAAATAAACTGTCTCTTTCTTGGTTTTCTTGTATTTTTTCTTGTGTTAATTCTTCTTCAACTATTTCAATATGAAACTTTTTTGCTAGAAGCTTAAGGGCTTCAGGAAATGAAATTTTTTCATGTTCCATTACAAATTTCACAGAATTACCTGCAGCACCGCATCCAAAACATTTATAGATACCTTTCACGGGAG
Organism: uncultured Chlorobiota bacterium; assembly: GCA_947311445.1. Classification (GTDB taxonomy): domain Bacteria; phylum Bacteroidota; class Bacteroidia; order Bacteroidales; family JAADGE01; genus JAADGE01. The sequence goes on from CAMZKV010000099.1 coordinate 1,215, forward strand.
AAACAACAAAAGATGGTGTTTTTTCATCATGAAAAGGACAATTCCCTTTGTAATTAACACCCGCTCTTTTAAGGTTTACGTAGTCTTTTACAACTTCATAAACATTTGCTGCATCAAATATTTTATCTACGGTTTCTTTGGGTATCATTTTATTTATTTCCAAAAACAAAATTAAGAAAAAAACTTTCGGAATAATTATTTTTTTGAAAAAATAAGAAGTCCTAAAAAAGTCAATGCTCCATTTACAATAAGTAGCTCAAATCCAAACTTATAGCCAAACAATATATCTATAGAATATCTATTTATAAAATACAAAAGTATTGGTGAGACAACAGCAATAAAAGGAACAGCTTTATCAATAACTTGTCGTTTTGTTAATAAGCCAAAAGCAAAAAGTCCTAAAATTGGACCATAAGTATAACCGGCTGCAGTAAAAACTGCAGAGACAACACTTTTATCATTTAATACATTAAAAACTAAAATTACTAGAAATAATACTAAAGAAAATCCAATGTGAACAAGTTTTTTTATTTTATTTATATTCTTGTTTTCTTCATTTACTTTTAAATTTAAAAAATCAACACTAAAAGATGTTGTTAAGGCTGTTAAAGCAGAATCTGCACTTGAAAAAGCAGCAGCTGTAATGCCAAGTAAGAAAATTACACCAGCAAATGCAGAAAAATGGTTTAAAGCCAACATTGGGTATAGTTCATCAGTAGTTTTTGGAAGATAAATTCCCATTTTTGAAGCATAAACATAGAGCAACACACCCAAAGAAAGAAAAATTAAATTAACCGGCACTAATGTTATACTAAACCAAAACATATTCTTTTTCGCATCTTTAATATTTCGGCAAGTTAGGTTCTTTTGCATCATATCTTGGTCTAGACCAGTCATTACAATGGCAATAAACGCCCCCGAGACAAACTGTTTAAAAAAATTAGACTCTGATTGCCAGTCCCAATTAAAAACAGTTGAATAATCACTATTTATAAGCGTTTCAAAAACTCCAGCAGTATCTAAATTCAGCTCTTTTGCAATAATAAAAATTGTAACTATTACAGCAGTTATCATAAAAAATGTTTGCAAAGTATCTGTCCAAACAATTGTTTTAATTCCTGCTTTTAGTGTATAAACCCAAATTAATGAAATTGTTACAAGAATTGTAATCCAAAAAGGAACATTAAAAGCATTAAAAAAACCTATTTGCAAAACACCAACTACAAGAAAAAGCCTGAATGAAGCTCCGATAACACGAGATAAAAGAAAAAAAGCAGAACCTGTTTTATACGACCAATATCCAAAACGTTTTTCTAAATATGTATATATTGTTACCAAGTTTAGCTTATAATATATAGGCATTAAAACAGTTGCAATAACAAAATATCCAAGCAAATAGCCCATTACCATTTGAAAGTAATAAAATTTTGTATCTACAACCCAGCCCGGAACAGAAATAAATGTTACTCCGGAAAGAGATGTTCCAATCATTCCAAAAGCAACAAGAAGCCAAGGAGACTGTTTATTTGCAGTAAAAAAAGATGCAGTATCACTTTTCCGTCCTGTTAAATAGGAAATTAAAATTAACAACAAGAAATATGAAACAATAACGGTAAAAACTAGAAGTGGAGACATGACTTTATTTTGTACAAAAGTATAATAATTTACTGTTCATGTGAATAATGTATGTTTTTTAAATAAATTATTAATAATTTTAGGGGTACAAAATTAAACAATTGTCATATAAATAAAAAAGCAATTAAATTGACAGATAAAGAATTAATAAATAAGATTAAAAATGGAAATGAGCCGGCATTTGACGCTTTGTTCCGAAAATATTATGCTTCTTTAGCAAGGTTTGCAATGATGTTTACAAAAAATGAAGATAATGCTGACGAAATTGTACAATCTTTTTTTGTAAGATTATGGGAACAAAAAGAAGGCTTAAAAATTAATAGTTCAGTTAAGTCATACTTTTATACTTCGGTTAGAAACACTGCTTTAAATTTTTTAAAAAAAGAAAAAACAAGAAATATTTATCAAAAAAAACATGAAGCAGAATCTAAAAATGACATATTAGATATTGAAAACAATAAAATTACTAAAATTTACGAAACAGCAGTAAACAATCTTCCGGAAAGAACAAAAGAAGTGTTTGTACTAAGCAAAAATGAAGGTTTAACCTATAAAGAAATTGCTGATTATTTGCAAATTTCCGCAAAAACAGTAGAGAACAATATGGGAATTGCTTTTAAGAAATTACGTGAAATGCTTATGCCGTACAAACATTTAATTTATAAATAAATACAAAAATGAAAACACAAAATATACCACACGATTTGTTTGCCAAGTTTTTTTCAGGAGAAATTTCTGAAAAAGAGCAAAGAATTCTTGATGATTTCACCTCAGATAATACTGAAAATAAAAAAATATTTGAAGAATATCAAATAATTTGGACTATAGAAAATACTGACAATTTTTTCGACAACAAAACTGAACAAGCATTGAAATCAGTAAAAACCAAACTAGGAAAAACTGAAAAAACTATTAAAAAGAACAACAAAAGAGTTTGGTTTAGAATTGCAGCATCAATAATTGTAGTTTTTGGATTAACATATTTCTTTTTAAATATTTTTCAAAAAACACAAGTACAATATGTTAGAATTGAAACAAAAGAAAAAATAAGAGAATATAAACTTTCTGATGGGAGCATGGTTTGGCTTAACAAAAATAGCAAAATTGAATTTCCAGAAAAGTTTGGAAAAGATAAGCGCATTATAAAAATGAAGGGGGAAGCATATTTTATAATTGCACACAACTCTAAAAAACCTTTTATTGTTGAAACCGAAAACACTTTAACAGAAGTTTTGGGTACAGAGTTTAGCATAAAATCCATTGATAATGAGAGCAATATAGAAATAGTTTTACTTAAAGGAAAGGTTAAATTTACTGACGTAAAAAGTAATACTTCGGAACTTATGAAACCAAACGAAATGATTTCTTTAAATAAAAAAAACAGAAAATTAAAAAAAGAAACTATTTCTAATATAAACTTTTTATCTTGGAAAACACATGAATTAGACTTAAATGGAATGAATTTAGAAGAAATTGCAAACACACTTTCAATATATTACAAAATAAAAATTAAAGCAGATAGTTCTGCAAAAAAAGAAGTGTTTACATCAACCTTAGCTTTTAAAAATGAAAAAATTGAGAATATTATCAATTTAATAAAACAAACAAATAGCATAGTAGTTGACACTATTTATGGGGAAATTATTTTCAAAAAGAAGTAGTTATGTTTCTATTGTTCAGATATATCATGATGACTGTCTTTAATTTTTTCCTGTGTTTTTTAATATTATAATAAAATAAAAAAACTAACAACAATAATATTAATCTTAATTCTGTATAACACAGCAAGTTCCCAAACAAAAGTTTTGGAAAAAAGGATTGATGTGCATTGCAAAGAAATGAAAATTTCAGAAATTATTTTTCAAATAAGCAAAAAGGAAAATATCCGATTTTCCTATGGGCAACTTAAAGACTTGAATAAAAAAAAATCTGTTTATTTTAAAAATGGAAAGTTAAAATTTATTCTTTCAAAACTTTTTGAAGATACTGAGATAAGGTATTTTGCTTTTTCAGAACAAATTATTCTTGTTGAAAACAAAAAAAAATCTTCAAAAAAAATTATTAAAGCATTTATAATTGATGGCGAAACAAAAGAAGCAATTCCTTATGCAACAGTAATGTACGGAAATACAGGAGAAGGCGCAATTTCAGATTTTAACGGGCAGGTAGAATTCGAGTTTGACAAAGAAAAAGTTGACAGTTTAAAGTTTGCATCACTTGCTTATAAATCTAGAAAAATTGCGACAAAAAAAATTACAAACAAAAATGTAATAAAAATAGAATTATTTAAAGATTTTATTCCTATAAAAACGGTAAATATTAGAGCTTCTGATTATTACAACAAAAGTTTTGGCAACAATGGAGTCGTTTGCATGGGAGCTTTATATATGGATACAAACGGACAAGAAGTTGCCCTATATATTAAAAATAAAGAGAAAAAAAAAGGTAAAATTTATAAAATATTTTTTAAATTATCAAAAAAAGGAAACCATAATGCTCCATTTAGAATAAGAATTTACGAACCGGACTCACTGGGAAAACCGGGAAAAGATATTTTAAATGAAATATTAGTTGTTAAGCCAGAAACAAAAAAATCGTGGTTTGCTGTTGATATTTCAATTTACGACATAAATTTTCCACAGGAAGGTTTATTTATTTCTATGGGAGGTGTTTTCCCTAACGATTTTGATTTCTATTTTAAAAATCAAGATTTTGATGACCTTTCAAAAGATAAAAATCCGGAGGATTTAACAGATTTATCATACGGTCAAAGGCTCTGTTTTAATAAAAAAGGAAAAAACAATACTTGGCATTATTCTCTTTCCCATCAATGGTTTCAATTAAAAAAACAAAGGTTTAATGTAATGATAAAAACTAAAATAATTTACAAAAAATAAAAAAATAAATTTAAGAAATTGACGGTCCGCCAATTTAAAATTTAATATTATTCTAATGAAAAAATATATTAAAATATTATTTTTAGCAACAACTATTGTGTTAGATATCAATATAATAGCAAGTTCTCAATGCAATGACACTCTTGTGAAACAAGCAATACTTGAAAGTGGTAATGAAGCAATTTTCTTGAAGGAATACAAAGTAAAATTCAAGAAAGGAAAAGCAAACAGACCGGCAAGAGTTGCCAAATATTCTGCATTTTTAAAAGATAGTACAAGCTATCGTTTTAATATTGTAAATGCCAAAGAATATGAAGGAAAAGTAATTCTTCAATTAAACAGAAAAGGGAAAATTTATGGTAGCACTTATGATTTTCAAAATAAAAAATATATCGACTCTTTTGATTATCAGTGCAAAAAAACAGGAACATACCAAGTTTTAATGTCTTTTATTGAGGGTAAAGAAGGTTGTGCCGTTGGAATTATGTCTTTAGTGGTAAACGATTCAACAAAAATAAACGATAATCAATTTCCTGACATCTTATATGTTGGCATTAAAAATCCGCTTTATATTGCTTATACAAATGAACCCGGTTGTAGTGTTGTTGTAAATTCATCACAAGGAATAATTAAGGGGCAAAACGGAAAATATGAATTATTTGTAAAAAAGAAAGGAAAAATAACAGTTACAGCACAAACAATAGACAGTTTGGGAAATATAAAAGATGAAATTAATAAAGATTTTGAGGTTCGAGAATTTCCACTACCATATGCAAGTCTAAATGGAAATACAGGCGGATTGATTCAAAAATTAGATTTACAGAACATAACAAAACTTGATTTACATACAAACCACATACCTCTGCTTAGTGTGTATGAGATAGTTAACTTTTCAGTTTCTGAAAAATTGTTTGGCTTGCCCGGAAAAACTTCAAACGGAGAAAGTTTAAGCTATTCACAAATAAAATTTTTAAAAAATTTGAAAATTGGAGATCAATTTTTTATAACAAATATTCAAGTTCAAAATACAAATAAAGAAGTTTTAAAAATAAAACCTTTGGGATTTATTGTTCAGTAATAAAATAACAAATAGTATTTTACAGTGTTCTACTTATGTAAACCTTTACTTAATAAAAAATCTAAATTTCTTTTTAACCCCTTATACTTTGTTCTTTTTATTGCTGATTTTTTAAATGTTTTTTTGAAAATATCCTCACTTATTTCATACCATTCATTTTTAGACATTTCTAAGAGTTCTGGTTTTGGCAAAAACCTTTCTTCATTATGAAACAAAGGTTTTCTATTATGCGGACATACATCTTGGCAAATATCACAACCAAATACTCTGTTTTGAAAACTGTTTTTAAGTTGCTTAGGCAAATCTCCTTTAAATTCAATAGTTAGGTAAGATATACACCTATTTGCATCTACAACA
>CAMZKV010000100.1 GCA_947311445.1 uncultured Chlorobiota bacterium
ACACAATAATTAAACACGAAAAACGAATAAAAGAATTAGACAATTCTGAAAAAGAATTTGTTGATGCTTTAACAGATACTGCAAAATTTGAAGAACTTGAAAGAGAATTTGAACTTAAAATAGAATATGCAAAACAATTAAACGTTCTTAATGAAAAATATAAAGACAAAGGAGACCTAGACGACCTAACAGCATCTATTGCATTTAAAGATGAAATTGATAAAATGATTGATGAAATTTAATTTTAAATTAATACTTTTTTATACTGTTTTTATACTGCTATTTTTGTTTACTAAAAGTATTTATGCTCAAAAATACGAATTAAACATTATTCCATCAGATAGTAGTTCAATTATTTTTATTAAAAAAAAATCATATACAAAGACCTTCAATGACAGTATTCAATTAAACAATGAGCTCATTAAGATAAGAAGTAAACTCTTTTCAAAAGGATATATTACTGCCTCATTAGACAGCCTAATTTTTGACTCTTTAATTGCAAACGCATATTTTTTTATTGGAGAAAAGTTTCAAATTATAAAAATAAATGCACAAGGTATTGATGACAAAACTATCAGAAAACTTAACATCCCTTTGAATAAAAACAAAACTACAAACCCAATTGAGTTAATAAAGATTTATGAAAGAATAATTAAATACTATGAAAACAATGCTTATCCTTTTGCCCATATTAGTCCAGAAAGCATTGAAATATCAAACGGAAAAATAATTTTAGATTTAAGCATAAAAAAAGACAAGCATATTTCAATATACAAAGTAATTATAAAAGGAACTGATAAAATTCCAAAGACATTTATTAAGCATTATATCTCAATTTTTGAAGAAGATTCTTATAATGAGAAATTAATATCTGAAATAAGCTCAAAAATACAAAACTTAAGTTTTATTTCAGAAATTAGAAAGCCTGAACTTGAGTTTATAAGCAATAAAGCAAATCTCTATCTTTATCTTAAAAAAAAGCAAGCAAATCTTTTTAATGGTATCATAGGTTTTATTCCTGAAAAAGAAAATGATTACAAACTATCTTTTACAGGAGATGTTAATCTTAAACTGGTAAACAACTTCTCAAAAGGAGAAGAAATTTCATTAAATTGGGTCAGAACAAATAATTTGTCCCAAAAACTTAGTATAAAAAGTCATATTCCATACATTTTTAAAAGTCCATTTGGTATAAATTTAAAATTCAAATTAGACAAAAAAGACACTACATATATGACAATTAAAAGTACCTTTGGCTTTGACTATTCTTTTAAAAACAATGATAAAATTTTTGCTTATGCAAAAAAAGGAAATTCATATATTCTTTCCTCAAAATATACTGACACAACTCTTTATGCAGATATAAATTCTTTTGCATTTGGGTTATCATACAAAACGAAAAAAATTAATTATTTATTCAATCCGTCAAAAGGATATTTCTTTTTCATGGATATAACAAGCGGTAAAAAGAAAATAAATTCAATAGAATCCAACTATGTAAACACTCAATTATTATTTGATTTATACACACCTTTAATAAACAAATTTGTATTAAAAACTTCATTAACAAACAATTATTTATTCTCTAAAACAAGTCTTTTTCAAAATGAGATGTTTAAAATAGGAGGTTTTAATTCAATAAGAGGATTTGATGAAGATGCTTTTTATTCATCCGGATATTCTATTCTATCAAATGAAATAAGATTTTTATATGAAAAAAATTCAAATGTATATATTTTTTCGGATGTAGCACGAACAATAAGAAACAAGAACAATGAAATATATCTTTTTGGTTTTGGTATTGGAACTAATTTTGCAACAAAAGCAGGAATTTTCTCTGTTGCATATGCCTTAGGCAAATTTCATAACGAAATTATTCAACTTTCTTCCTCAAAAATTCATATAGGATATATTAACAAATTTTAGTTATTTGTAATTATTCTTAATCAAGTACTTATTTGCTTATTTTTTGGTTATTAAAACTGTATTTTTTATATTTGTGAAAAAATATTTATTTACTAATTAAATTATTTTATATGAAACATTTAAACTTAATTTTTGCACTAATTTTCACTTTTCTTTTTAGTGGAATTATATCCGCACAAGATGACAAAAAAGATAAAAAGAAAGCTGAGATTACAATTTGCGGTGAACTAAGGCCAAGAACAGAACTTAATCATGGTTTAAAAGCTCCTATGCTAAAATGGAACATTCAAGACGAGTACAAACAAAAAGGCTCATTAGCAACTTCTCAAAGGTCTCGTTTTGGAATACACTACAAAGCGAATAAAGTAAAATTTGGCATTCAATTACAAGACGTAAGAATGTGGGGGGGACAGCCTCAACTAGTAAAAAATGAAGCAAATAGTATTTCCGTACATCAAGCATGGGCAGAATTTAATTTCACAAAAGAGTTTTCATTAAAAGCAGGACGTATGGAACTTGCTTATGATGACCACAGAATTCTTGGTAATGTTGGTTGGGCACAACAAGCACGCTCACATGATTTAGCTCTTTTTAAATATGAAGGCAATATTAAAGTTCATCTTGGATTAGCATACCATGGTGGTCCATATGCCGGACCTGACGCATACAAAGCAATGCAATTTCTATGGGTAAACGGCAAAGCTGCTGACTTTGGATATAGCTTCTTATTTTTAAACAATGGAAAAACTGAAAATGGTGTTTGGGCAAATGATTATACAACTAATGATTTTACAGGTGTTGCTGAAAGAAATGCTTATAGCCAAACTGTCGGAGGTCATTTCACTTATAAATTAGGTGATTTAAAATTAGGATTAAATGCTTATTACCAAATGGGTAAAAAGTCAAAAATGTGGGTTGACACAAAAAGTTTACCTGCTGGTGTAACTGCTGAAAATATTGGAATGGCAGACAAAAAAGGACAAGGGCAAAAAATTGCTGCATATAATTTTGCATTTGATGCTTTGTACAAAGTTAGTGATGATTTAAAAGTTGGTTTTGCTTATGAAAACCTTTCAGGAAATGATTTAACAAACGCAGACAGAAAAGATGAAAATGCTTTTGCACCTCTATACGGAACAAATCATAAATTTAATGGTTGGATGGATTATTTTTACGTAGGAAATCATGGAAGTAATGTTGGTTTACAAGATATTAACTTTAAAGCAATCTATAAAAACGGACCTTTCTTCGTGAAATTTATTCCTCATTATTTTATGGCTGCTAACAAATCTAAATATACAGATTTAGATGGCAACGAACAAGATTTAAAAGCTTTAGGTACTGAAATTGACATTTGGGCAGGTTATAATTTAGTTCCAAAAGTTGCAAGTATTCAATTTGGTTATTCACATATGTTAGCAACAGAAGGAATGTATGCACTTAAAAGTGTTGGTCTTACTAATAATAATGGTATGGGAACTAACAATTGGTTTTGGGCAATGTTAGTTTTAAAACCAAAATTTACAATGAGTAAATAATTTACTTTCTTAAAGTATTGTTTTTTAACCATATAAGATTTTCATCTTATATGGTTTTTTATTTATAAGTCCTATCACTAACAGCCTCAACTGTCCAGTTTTTTAAAAAACTTTTGAATTTCTTTTTATCATAACTGCTTTTCCCGTCTTCCAAATACCACGAATTTTGTGTATGAAGTCGCTTACCATTTGCATCAGTGATAACTATTACAGGAAAGCCAAAACGTTGAGGATAACCTAATTGCTTAAAAAAAGAATCATTAGCAGATTTTTTATTATAATTTATATTTATAACTATATAATTAGATTTTAACAATGAATCTAATTCTGTATCATTTTCATAAAAATCATGAAATTTATAGCACCAAGAACACCAATTACCTCCAATTTGTATCATTACATGCTTATTATTTAATTTAGCATTTTTAATGGCTTTGTTAAATTGTTCAACAGGGTTTGCATTAACATCATACAATTTTTTCTTCTGAGAAAAAGATGTTGTATAGAATATACAAAGGATGAAGAAACCAGATAATATGTGTTTCATGTGTCTAAAAATAGTTAAAAATTGAAAGTATAAAGTTAAAAGTTAATTTATATATTTGTTATAAAAAACAGAATCTTGCATAAATATTATTACTGCTATTTAATAAAAAAATGATACGAAAACTATGCAAAAATGAGCTTATAATTTTAAAATCATTATATTTTAATGAAATTAATTATTCTAAAATAAAAATAACTAATCAACACATATTCAGCAAAATACTAAAAAAGTATAGCGGAATTGTTTTTGATAACAATATTGTTTTTACGAAAAAAAGTTACAAATCAGATTTTAGCAAAAATATAAATGATATGGCATTATTAGTTCATGAAGTATGCCATGTTTGGCAATATCAAAATTTGAACTATCGATGGTATAAAGCAGGAATTGAACATTTAAAATTCGGAAAATCAACTTATTCTTATAATATTGCAATGAATAAAAAACTTACAGATTATAGATTTGAACAACAAGGAGAAATTTTGGCAGATTATTTTAAAAAAAGACTCTTGTCTTCTGTGGATATTTCGTTTTATGAAGATGTAATTTATTCTGTAATAAAAAAAACAAAATTTGGAACAAAAAATAAAAAGCCCCTGCATTGACAAATGCAAATATGATGAAGATAAAGTTTGTATGGGTTGCCATAGGACACTACTTGAGATTGTAAACTGGATGGAATTCTCTGATGTTGAAAAAACAAAAATAATTAAACGAGTCCATAAAAAGATGAAAAAGAACATCTTAAAATAATGGTGTTATAAAATACTACAACAATATTTACATTTTCTTTCACCAAACAGATTTTTGGTTTCACAAACCGGACAAACAAAGAAATTTTCATTATCCAAGTATGTTTCTTCAACAGGGATTTCACAATTTGGACAAAAATCCTCATCTCCATTAAGTGTAAAAGAGCAATTTTTACATATAAGTTCTTTCATAAGAAATCATACAAAAGCAATAATAAACTAAAAAAAAAGGGAATTAACAGCAAAGCCTATACGTACAACCTACGAGTTAACCCGTCGGTTTATGCATTGAATATCTTAATATCAGTTTAATATCAAAAAAAGTCTCAGTTAATAACACTCCTTTATCAATTCGTAAGTCCTTTCGATATCATTATCCAATCCTACTGAAAACCTGACAAGTCCTGGCGACATACCCATTTCACGCTGAACATCCTCTGGAATTTCAGAAGAAGTGCTACTTCCTGAATTACTAAAAAGTGTTTTAAAATATCCTAAACTAACGGCAAGATAACCAATGTTCCTATCTTGCATTTTTTCCATAAAACTATATGCTTTTTCTTTGGTCTTTAGATCAATTGCAATCATTCCGCCATATCCAAACTCATCATTCATAATAGAATTTAGAAGTTCGTAGTCTTTGTGTTTTTTTAATCCGGGGTAAATAACTTTTATCCCTTCTTTTGTGAATTTTTCAGCTAAATACAAAGCATTTTTACTGTGTTGCTTCATTCGGATATGTAAAGTATATAAATTTTTTAAAATACTTGAAGAACGCAATGGGTCTAATACAGGTCCTAGCAACATTGCAGTTCCGGTGTTTACATCAATTAACGAATTTATAAAATCATTATCAGAACAAATTGCTCCTGCAACACAATCATTCTTTCCATTAATAAATTTTGTCATACTATAAACAACCACATCTGCTCCTAATTTATATGGCGATACTATCATTGGAGAAAAAGTATTGTCAACAACAAGTTTTGCTCCTACATCCTTTGCAATTTTAGACATTTCCGGAATATCAGAAATTTGAAGAAGTGGGTTTGAAATTGTTTCAGTGTAAATAACCTTAGTATTTGGTCTAACTGCTTTTCTTATACTTTCTAAATCTGTTGGAATAACAAATGTTACATCAATATTAAACTTAGGAAGATAGTTCTTTAAAAACGCATAAGTTCCACCATATGTAGTTACTGATGATATAATATGGTCTCCCGAATTACATAATTGTAAAATTGCAGAAGTTATTGCTCCCATTCCGGATGCTGTTACCCAACCTGCCTCTGTTCCTTCCATTGCAGCAAGGGCATCAGACAAATATTTATTTGTAGGATTCCAATGTCTTGAATACAAAAAACACCCTTCTGCTTCTCCATGAAAAGTATCAACCATTGTTTCTGCACCAAGAAATGTGTATGTTGCAGAGTCGGTTATTGAAGGGTTAACTCCCCCAAATTCTCCAAATTGTTCTAATTTACTAAGCTCTGTTGCCGGATCAAACTTTTTCATTATTTTTCTTTTTATATATATTTAATATTCTTTTAATAAATGATTCTTTTTTAGTCCCAAATTCATCGTAATATCCTTGTCCGTCACCATATCCATATCCATATCCATATCCATGGCTATAATCGAAAGCTCTTTTGGTTTGAACTTCATTTAAAATAATACCAAGGTTTTTTAATTTATTATCTCTTTTAATATCATTAACAAGTTTTATAATGTTTTTTGATGAATAATTTTGCCTCATTACATATAAATACGCGTCAGCAATGTCTGCCATCAAAAGTGCATCTGTAACTACTGCAACTGGCGGTGTATCAATTATAATATAATCAAATTCTTTAACTGCTTTTTCAAAAAACAACTTCATATTATCAGATTCAATTAATTCAGCAGGATTTGGTGGCACTGGTCCCGAAAGAGCAATATATAAGTTAGGAATAGTAGTCTTTTGAATAACTTCGTTATAGTTTGCTCGTTCAACTAAGAATGAACTAATTCCGTTTTCATTATTATAATTAAAATCGTCTTGTAATTTTGGTTTTCTTAAATCTAAACCCACCAATAAAGTTTTCCTTTCAGCAATAGACAATACACAAGCTAAATTCATAGAAACAAATGATTTACCCTCTCCACTAACAGAAGAAGTTACAGCAATAATTTTATTACTTTTGTTTTTAAGAATATAGTGTAAATTAGTTCTTATTGCTCTAAAAGATTCAGATATTGGCGATTTTGGAAAAGTAATAACAGGCACAGATGAGTTATTAAGATTTTTACCAACTGTTCCATATATTGGAATTGTAGTTCTACTTTCTATATCACTTTTATCTTCAATTTTGTTATTCAAAAATTCTAACAAAATAACAATTAAGATAGGTATTAACAAGCCAAACAGTATACCTTTTTTTTTATTTCCTCCTGTATCCGGAGTTTTTTTAGATGCTAGTTCCGGTCTTGCCTTATCCAATATTTTTGTATCAGCTTTGTTTGATGCTTGAGTTATGGCAGCTTCCATTCTGCGCGTTAACAAAAGCGTATACATTGCATCATTTATATTAAATTTTCTTTCAATATTTATTATTCTTCTTTCGGAAACAGGCAATCTTTTTATGTCTTTATTTACTTTTATTATATTATTTCTTATACTTTCAACATCTCTCTCAGTTACTTCAATATTCTTTTTTGCATGAATAAAAATTTGATTTTGAATCTTCCTTATCTTTAAATCTAATTTTTCAGAAATTGGAATATCATTTTTTACACTAAAATCTAAAATGTCTCTTTCTGTTACAGTTTCCGATAATTTTTCAAGATAACTTAATAATACTGGGTCATTTATGTTCATAACAGATGGTGCAGTGAAAGATTTCACATTTTTATCTGTTAAAAACTGATTGTATAAATATTTATAATATGCTAGTTTCTTTTTCTGTATTTCAAAAGACTTATGAAATTCTGTTAATCTATTAAGTAAAATCATGCCCTCATTACTAATATCAACAGTTTTATTTTGTTGTTTAAATATTTGCATATTACTTTCTGTCTCTCTTAAAGAATCTGAAACTCCCTCCAATTGTTTATCAATAAATTCAATAATACTCGATGCTTTTTTATTTTTATCTTCTAAACCATTTCTAATATATATATCAATAAGGCGATTCATATAATCAGCATCTTTTTGGGGTACAGCACCTTCAAGCCACAACCATAAAATAGAACTTTTTTCCGGGCTTACATCAATTTGCAACCTGTCAAGAAAATTCTTAGTAACATCAGTAATTGAGTTTTTTGTAACAAAATATTTGTTTCCAATTACTGTTTTATCAAAATTTAAAGAATTTCTATGAGATATACTAAAATTGAAATTTTTATAAGAAAATTGTTCTCCTATTTTTATTTTCTTTTCTATATCAAACTTTTCTATTGAAACTAAAACCTCATTTTCAGAAAGAAATTCAATATAAATAGGAACATAAAGATATTGAGAAAAACTTGTATCGAAATTTATAACAAAAGGACTTTTTTTATAAATCTCATAGTTTCTTCGAAACCTTTCATCTCTGAAATAAGAAACGTCAAATTCTAATTCTTTAACAGTTTCTTTGCTTAAAGAAAAAGATTGCAGAATACCTTTTTGTGTATCTATGTTTTTACGTTTATTAAAAAGAGTTAGTCCTCCTGCCACTTCATCTTCATTACTTTCACTTTTTAATAGCACAGTAGCATGAAGCCCATAGGTTGGTATAGCATGATCGTTTACCCATTTTGCTATAAAAAATGATATTGTTATTGATATTACAAACAGGTACCAATGAGATATTGCAGTAAAAAGATATTTTTTAATATCAATCCCTTGCATTGAAGTTTCCGGGATATTATTTTGCTCTTCCATTTCTGTTATCTTTCTTCTTTATAAAAAATTTAGTTATTTATTTAAATAAACTAATCATAATAACTGTTGTTGTGATTGCAGAAGATATTGCAGAAAAGAAATAAAAGTAATCTCTAAAATTCATTCGTGCAATCTTAGCTTTCATTGGCTCAACTATAACAATATCGTCAGGGTATAAATAAAATTTATCAGAAGCTAATAATTGCCTGTCTGTTAAATCTAATTTATAAACAAATCTTTTATTCTCTCCTTGCCTAACAACAGTAACATTTGTCATTTTTCCATATTCTGTTATACCTCCTACTCTTGCAATTGCTTCTAAAATATCAATATTATCTTGGTAAATAAAAATTGATCCTTCATTTTTTACTTCCCCTAAAAAAGACACTTTAAAACTTACAAACTTCACACTTACTATTGCGTTATTTAAAAACTCATTTGTTTTTGAAGTTACAGCAGAACGAAATTCTTGAACTGTTTTTCCTGCAGCAGGAAGGCTTCCTAAAATTGGAATCTGAACAAAACCTGAATCATTAACAGTAAACCCTGAAAGATAAAACTCCCCGCCGCTACTTGTTCTCATATTATTACCACTTCTTGTTTCAATTTTAAACAACTCATTAATTTTAGGATCAGTTGTAATTATTTTAACATGAAGAACATCACTTGGTTTTAGTCTATACTCTTCTGATTTATTTTTGTAAACATATATGCTGTCATTTTTTTGATCTTCATTATATATGTACCTCACTCTCCTATTGCAAGAAGAAAAAATCATTACAAATATTATTACAAAAAAAATTAAGTTTGAAGTTTTCATTATTTTTTTACTATTTTTCTTAATTTACAAAAGTAAAAATTATATTTGTTTTTTAAAGGTAAATAATAAAAACGGCATTTTAATTGTACTTTTATCTATTATAAAACTACAAACTATGGAATTAAATTCAGATATTTTTAAAATAAAACACAATGGTATTGCCCCTAAACAAGGAAATATCCTTATTTCTGAACCATTTGCACCAGACAGTATATTTAGTCGTTCGGTTATACTACTTGCAGAGCATAACGAAGAAGGAACTATTGGATTTATACTTAATAAACCTTTAAAACAAAATTTGGCACAAATAACCGACAATTTCGGAAATATTGACATGAAAGTATCAATAGGAGGTCCGGTTAGTGAAGCTAACATTTATTATATTCATACATACGGAAAATTAATTCCTGAAAGCATTAAAATAAAAAATAATTTATATTGGGGAGGAAACTTTAAAGTTCTTCAAACGTTATTAGAATCGGGAACTGTTGATGAAAGTAAAATTAGATTTTTTATTGGATATTCCGGTTGGCAACTTAAACAATTAGAAAACGAATTAAAAAAAGATTTTTGGCTCGTTTCAGATATTGATACTAAAACAATAATGAGGTACGACAAAAAAATTTGGAATAAAGTTATTTCAAGACTTGAAAAAAGATACAGTATTTGGCAACATTTTCCAGAAAATCCAAATTTGAATTAGATAACCATCTCATTTAACAGATTAATTAAAAATGCAGCCTTTTTTTTATAAAACCTTTTGCTTTTATATGCAACAACCCATTGTATCCCTGTAATTGAATTAGTTAAAAAAACTTCGTCTGAACTGAATAAATCATTTTCATTTATTGTTTTTTCGACACAAACAATACTATTGGATTTTGCAATAGAAAATATTGCACTACGCATAATTCCATTAATACAACCGCTACTGATAGGTGGAGTGTATAACTTTTCATCTTTAACAATAAAAATATTTGACGAAACTGATTCAACAATATTATCAGACTCATTTAAGATTAAACAATCTTCAAATTTATTTTCTTTTGAATAGACTCCTGCCAAAGTAAACAGAATTGAATTTGCAGTTTTAAAAGGAGAAAAAACATTAATAGGTTTTCTTACATCTTTATAAATCCCAATATTTAATCCATAGGTATTTAAAACAAATTTCTCATCTTTAATCTTAGAACAAGATATTACATAATTTATGAGATTTATATTCGGTGTGTATAAACCACCTGTTCGCCTGTAAACAGAAATCCTTACTCTTGATGAATCCTTACAACTTTTTTTATCTATCAATTTTAAAATATCCTTTTCTATCTTTTTTTTAAATTTAAATATATTATCAGGCAATTCATATTTTAATACTTTCATTCCTGCATAAAGTCTTTCAATGTGTTCATCAAAAAACAAAATTTTATTATTGCTAATTCTAATAGTTTCAAAAATAGAATCGCCATATAAAAAAGCTCTATTTTTAAGATAAAAATCTACAGATTCTCCCGAAACTAACTCACCATTTAAAATTATTTGCTCCCTTTCAAACATTTAATATTTTTATATTGCAATTATAAACAAAATTTAGGTTTTAGAAATAGATAGGCTTTATAAAATTTAACACACTTTATACATTAATATTCCATTATTAGTATCCAAACTACAATAAAACTTGAATTCTTACAAGTTTAAGCATAGAATTGCTATAATTAACTATAAAGCATTGCAAAGTGATATATTTCACAGAACTTTGAACACTTAATACAAAAAGTTAATTTTAATACTTTAAAAAAAACAAAATATTTTTTTTATATTAAAAATAAATAATCTATTTTTGCCAACTC
Source organism: uncultured Chlorobiota bacterium (assembly GCA_947311445.1). GTDB lineage: Bacteria > Bacteroidota > Bacteroidia > Bacteroidales > JAADGE01 > JAADGE01. The sequence goes on from CAMZKV010000100.1 coordinate 11,335, forward strand.
AAAATGCGGATGTGGTGAAATTGGTAGACACGCTAGACTTAGGATCTTGTGCCGCGAGGTGTGGGGGTTCGAGTCCCTTCATCCGCACTATCCGCCTGCATTTTGTAGGCGGATTTTTATTTTAACAAAAAACAATAAAAAATTATGAATATTACCAGAACCGAAAATGATGAGCTAACATCACTTATCTCTTTAGAAATCACTAACAAAGATTATGAACCAAAAGTTGAAAAGGAACTTAAAGAATACAGAAAAACAGCTCAAATAAAAGGTTTCAGACCAGGGAAAGCCCCAATGGGATTAATAAAAAAAATGGTTGGTAATCAAATAATTATGCAAGAAGTTGATAAACTTGTTTCCAACACTTTATCAAACTATCTTTTTGATGAGAAACTAGAAATACTAGGACAACCACTTCCATCAAAAAAACAACAACCTATTGATTTAGAAAACAATACAGAACATGAGTTTTTCTTTGATATTGGACTTGCCCCAAAGTTTGAAATTAACATTGATGAAAAAATATCAATCCCTTATTACAAAATTAAGGTTGATGATAAGTTGATTGAAAATGAAATTTCAAAACATAAAAATCAATTTGCAAAAGCAGAACAAAAAGATGTTATTGGAGAAAATTCTTATGTAAAAGGGAATGTTATACAGATTGACAAAGACGGAAATGTTATTGAAGGTGGAATTTTATCCGAAGCAACAATGATTGCAACAGACATTATAAAAGACAAAAAAGAAAAGAAAAAATTTGTAGGTTCAAAAATTGATGAAACTATTTCTTTTGACATTAAAAAAGCATTTCCTAACGATACTGAAATTGCAGGAATATTAAAAATAGATAAAGAGCAAGTGGATAAAATTGAACCTTATTTCCAATTTATAGCTTCTGAAATTACGACTTATACTCCAGCAGAAATAAATCAAGAGCTATTTGATAAAGTTTATGGAAAAGATTCTATAAAATCAGAAGAAGAATATAAAGAAAGAATAAAATCAAGTATTGAAAGTGCGTATGTCTCTGAATCTGAATATAGATTTGGAATAGATGCAAAGGAAAAAATTCTTTCAAAATACGACATTAGTTTACCAAATGAATTCTTAAAAAAATGGCTTAAAGCAACTGATAAAGATGGAAAACTAACGGATGAAGTTCTTGAAAAAGAATATCCTATGTTTAAAAAAGATACTCAATGGCAATTAGTTAAAGGCAAAATTGCAAAAACACAAGAAATTAAAGTTTCAGAAGATGAACTCCGAAACGAATCACGAAAATTTACAGAAGCACAATTTGCTCAATATGGTTTACCTTTAGGCTCACTACCCGAAGAACAAATGACACAGTTTATAGAAAAGAACCTTGAAAAAGAAGAAGATAGGAACAGATTTGCAGAACGTGTTGTAGAAAATAAAGTTATTTCATACATTAAAGATAATGTTAAACTTGTTGAAAAAGATATTTCAATAGATGATTTAAAAAAATTATATGAACAAAAATAAAACACTATGAACAATAATGAATTTAATAAATACGCCCAAAAACATCAAGGAATAAGCAGTCTAAATTTACATAGATATTCACAAGCAATTAAAAGCAATTACATTTCACCTTCAATTATTGAAGAACGCCAGTTAAATGTGGCACAAATGGATGTTTTTTCACGTTTAATGATGGATAGAATTATTTTTCTTGGACTTCCTATTGATGATTATGTAGCAAATATAATTCAGGCTCAATTATTATTCTTAGAATCTTCTGACCCGTCAAAGGATATTCAAATTTATATTAATTCTCCAGGAGGTGGCGTATATGCAGGTCTTGGAATTTATGATACAATGCAGTATATAAGTTCTGATGTTGCAACAACTTGCACAGGAATGGCGGCATCAATGGCTGCAGTTCTACTTGTTGCCGGACAAAAAGGAAAACGTGCTTCTCTAAAACATTCACGAGTTATGATTCACCAACCAATGGGCGGTGCACAAGGACAAGTTTCTGATATTGAAATTACTTTTAATGAAATTAAAAAATTAAAAGACGAATTATATCAAATAATTGCAAACCATTCAGGCAAGAGCTTTAAACAAATTGAAAAAGATTCTGACAGAGATTATTGGATGAAATCTGACGAAGCTGTAAAATACGGAATGATTGATAAAATATTATCTAACGAGAAAAAATAGTTTTTCTTTATAAAAATGCAATTGCAAAACAAAACTTTTTAGCAGGTATTTCAAATAAAATAAAAAAAAATGGACAAATGTTCTTTCTGTGAGAGAAAAAGAAGCGAAGTTAATTTTTTAATTTCCGGAGTTTCCGGCTTTATATGTGATGAATGCACAGGAAGAGCTCACGATATTGTTAAAGAAGAAAACAATCAAAATAAACAGAAAGGTAAATTTGATTTAAACAAAGTTCAACTAAAAAAGCCAAAAGAAATTAAAGCCTTTCTAGACCAATACATAATAGGTCAGGATGACGCTAAAAAAACATTGTCAGTTGCCGTTTACAACCACTATAAACGTCTATCAGTTAAAGGCATAACTAAAGATGATATTGAAATTGACAAATCCAACATTATTATGGTTGGAGAAACAGGAACCGGCAAAACCTTAATTGCAAAAACAATTGCAAGAATGCTACAAGTTCCTTTTGCAATTGTAGATGCAACAGTATTAACAGAAGCCGGTTACGTTGGTGAAGATATAGAAAGTTTGCTTGTTAGATTATTGCAAGCAGCAGATTTCGATGTTGACCAAGCACAGCAAGGAATTGTTTTTATTGATGAAATTGATAAAATCGCAAGAAAAGGAGATAATCCATCTATAACAAGAGACGTTTCCGGTGAAGGAGTTCAACAAGGCCTTTTAAAACTTTTAGAAGGAGCAGTAGTTAGTGTTCCTCCAAAAGGTGGAAGAAAGCACCCTGAACAAAATATGATTCAAGTTGACACAAAAAATATCCTTTTTATTGCAGGAGGTGCTTTTGATGGAATTGAAAAGAAAATTGCCAGAAGGTTAAACACTAATGTTGTTGGATTTGACAAAACAGCTTCTGAAAACATTGATAATGAAAATTTTTTACAATATATCGCTCCACAAGATTTAAAATCATTTGGTCTTATCCCTGAAATTATTGGTAGGCTTCCTGTCATAACTCATCTTAACCCGTTAGACAAAGAAATTTTAAGAAAAATCTTAACCGAACCTAAAAACTCAATTATAAAACAATACAAAAAACTTTTTAAAATTGATGGAATTGATTTAAAGATAGACAGTAAAGTTTATGAATATATTGTTGAAAAAGCTGTTGAATATAAGATTGGAGCTAGAGGCTTAAGGTCTATTTGCGAAACAATTATGACTGATGCTATGTTTGAGCTTCCATCAAAGAATATTTCTGAATTTAAAATTACATTAAAATATGCAAAATCAAGATTAGAAAAAGCTAATATTCAGAAAATTAAAGTTGCTTAATTTACACATAAACAACTTATTTTAAAATAACATTTTAATTGTTTCATATCGTATATTTTTATGTTATAAAAGATAAAAAAAATTAGTGTATTTTATAATTATAAAGCCAATTTTGCATTACTAATTAACAAACAAAAAAATAATGATTTCAGAAAATCCCAAGATTGAACTTTGTGATATAAATGGCAGTGAATTCCTTCGTTTTACTTTCAGAGATAAATTTTTAAAAGACCATGCAAAAAATGCAACACAAGAATGGGACGAAATTTTCGAATCAACACATGGAGAAAAAGTTCCTATTATATGGGATTGTATCAATATGACAGGATATGATCATAAGGCAAGAATTTTATGGCAAAAAGAAATTAAAAAACTAAAAAAACAAATTGATTGCGTTTGGCTTATCACAGATTCCAAAATTATTAAAGCTGGTGCAAAAACAATGTCTTTATTTACCAGTTTTAAAATAAATGTTATAGAATCTGAGAATCAAATTAACATATAGTTTAAGATATTAAAGCACTTTTGCATACTTCAAAAATTTTTTCGGGTTTTATTGTTTCAAAACATTCAAGAGTGTTTTTGTAGCAAGTTTTATTTCCAAAAACAGAACAGGGTCTACAATCCAAATTTTCATTTTGAATAATAAAAGATTTTTCATCAGCAATAAATGGGCTAAAACCTGCAAATGGATGAGTTGAACCCCAAATTGAGACAACTTTAATTCCTGTTAAAGCAGCAATATGCATATTTGCAGAGTCCATACTTATCATTAAATCTAAATTACTCATAATTTCTATTTCTTCTTCCAAAGAGAACTTGCCAATTAAAGAACTCACTTTTTCAAATTCATCTTCAAAAGATTTAGCAATTTTTCTTTCACTAAGGCCTCCTCCAAATATAAAAATATCATAAGACTTATTGTTTAATAGTTTAATTAATTCTTTCATCTTATCAATAGGATATTGTTTCTGTATATGCATAGCAAAAGGAGCAATCCCAATTTTTTTAACTTTTTTATTTTTAAAGAAATCAAGTTTCATGTCTCTCTTGCTAGAAGAATACAGAATATCATTTTGCAAGATTAGTTTTAAACCCGCTTTATAAAAAACTTCTTTATACCTTTCAGTTGAATGTTTTAATTGTTTATAAACTTTATTATCTTTTTTGCAAAGGAGCTTTTTTTCTTTTCTCCCTTTTTCAATCTTAAAAGTTTTTTTTCCGGAAATAATAAATAAAAACCTTAAAATCTTAGTTCGCAGAACATCATGAATATCAACTATAATATCAGGGTCAGCTTCATTTTTCAGTTTATTATAAAGTTTAAATAAACCAAAAATTCCCTTGTGCTTATTTTGTAAATCCGGATTTATTAATCTTAAGTTTTTAATCCCTGCAAAAAAAGGATTAAAAGATTTCCTTGTTAGCATATTCAACTCACAATCAGGATATTGCTCTGATAGTGCTTTAATTACAGGCACACTCAAAGCAACGTCTCCCATTGCTGACAATCTAATTATTAGGATTTTCATTACTCAATAATTTGAAATTGAATTGCCCTATATATTTTTCCTCAAAAACTCATTCATACTCGGGTCATTATACATTTTCATTTGTTTATAAGTTTTTATAATAGATTTTCCTTGTTTTATATTGTCAAAAAGTTGATTAATTGCCAATGATAAATCTTCTCGTTGTTGCAAAAGTATCTTAGTTTTAAAAGCACATTTATCACGATGTTTATTGTCGGCATCTTCACGTTCTGACTCTTCTTTCATGTGATAGATCTTTAAATTTAATATTGATAATCTATCAATTGCCCATGCAGGAGTTTCTGTTGCAATAAACGCATCGGAATTTGGTTTCAAATTTTTAAACTCATTAAAAAAGAAATCATCAATAAGCTCAACAAGATCTGTCCTTTCTTGATTGGACTTATCAATTGCTCTCTTAAAAATTAAAGCCTTTTCAGGATCAATAGATGGTTCTCTAATTACATCTTCTAAATGCCACTGTACAGTATCAATCCAACTTTTCTTATCAAGAAGATATTCAATAGACTTTTCTTCATAAACAGATGAGAATTTTGCTGAAATATCATTTTTAATATGATATTTTTTAATATTTACTTCAAAAATTTCATTAAATAAGTTGCTATTCATGTTTTTAGTTTAAGTTTACTATTTCTTTTAAAAATGTAAAAATAAGAAAAAATGATGAAGTGGTGCATTTAATTAATTTGCTTTTTTTTATATTTTTGCACAAAACAAAATTAATTAAGATTTTTATTTAATAAATATTATACGAAACACCCACGACAAAGATTTTGATACCCAAAAGGCATGGCTATAACACAGCATAACAGATGCCTTGCAGAACAAAGCAAGTGTTCCTATGTGCAAAACAAAACATCTTTTTTTAAAATAAAAAACACAAGCAACTTATTAAATATAAATTAATTATACAATTTTAGACACATGAAATTAGGAAAAGTAGATAAGCAAACTCTTTTATATTCAACTTTAAAATTTTACGGAAAAATTATACATGATTTTTTCTTCTACAAAAGTGTTAAATATATTGGAATTGAAAATATACCAAAAGACAAGCCTGTTTTAATTGCTCCAAATCATCAAAACGCATTAATGGATGCTCTTGCAATAATTTTTGCTCAAAAAATTCAGCCTGTTTTTTTAGCTCGTTCCGATATTTTTAAAAACCCAATTGTTGCAAAAGTACTTTTTGCTTTTAAAATCTTACCTGTTTTCAGATTAAGAGATGGCAAAGAAAAACTAAAACTTAATGAAATAATTTACAATAAAACAATAGAAGTATTAGAACTCAACAGGCAAGTTGCAATTTTTCCAGAAGCCCAACATATTGACAAAAAACATATACGAAAACTAAAAAAAGGTATCCAAAGAATTGCTTTCCAGTTTGAATATAAAAATGATTTTAAAGCTGATGTGCAAATTGTTCCTGTTGGAATTTATTATTCAAATTATTGGAATTTCAGATCAAAGTTAATGGTAAAATTTGGCAAACCTCTAAGTATAGCAAAATACAAAGAAGAATATAAAGAAGACCCTGCAAGAGCAATAGTTAAGTTCACATCAACACTCCACAAAAAAATTGAAGAGCAAGTTATTCACATTAAATATTTAGAGTATCATGATGAGTATGAGTTGATTAGAAAAATAAACATGAGTAGTATTATAGAAAAACTAGGACTTAATGAAAATCTTGAAAACGAAATAAAAGCATCAAAAATAACTATTAATAAATTAGACTCTATAAAAACAGAAAGACCTAAGGTATTTGATTCTGTAATATCTAAAACTAAACAATATTCTGAGATATTAAGAAAATATAAGTTGAAAGATTGGGTAATTCAAAACAAAAAAAGTAATATTCTTCTAAGATTTTTATTTTTGTTAATTATTAGTCCAGTTTTCATATACGGGCTAATTAATAATATTGTAGTTTATTTATTACCAGGTATATTAACAAAAAAGTTAGAAGATAGGCAATTTCAAAGCTCAATAGTTTTTGTATTTGGGATGTTCTTTTTCCCTATAATTTATTTTTTACAAGCGATAATAGTTTGGATAATCTTTAAACTTTGGTTTGTATCATTAATTTATTTTATATCTGTTCCATTTTTTGGATTATTTGCTTTTGAAATTCACAGATTTTTTGTAAAAACTATGTCTTTATTGAGGTTCAACAGATTAAAGAATAAGGAAGAAGGGAAAAAAGCAGTTTACCTTAGAAATGAAATATTGATTATGTTAAAATAAGTTGTATTAGTGCATAAAAAAACACATCTAAAAAGAGATGTGTTTTTTTAATTTTGAAAAATCTGCTTAGTCTTATTTTCCTTCAACTGCATCTTTAACTTCTTCCACTGCATCTTCTGCACCATCTTTAACAGCTTCTGTTCCGTCTTCAACTGCATCTTTAACAGCTTCTGTTCCGTCTTCAACTGCATCAGCACCTTCCTCAAGAGCTTCATTAAATAAGTTTTCAATTTCAGCAGCAGCAGCATCAGCTTCAGCAGCAGCTTCTTCTTCGCTTTTACAAGATGTGAAAATTGTAGCAACTCCAAAAACGAATGCTAAAGCAATAATTGATAAATAACGTTTTTTCATAACAAAAAAATTAATGAGTAAATAAATTTATTTAGTTCACAAACATACTGAAAAAATATTTATTACAAAAAAAACAATGCTTTTTATAAAAAAAATAAGTATTTCAATAGTTTTTAGGACATCTTAAGACGTTTTTTTTGCAAATTGCAATAAATGTAAAAAAAAATTATGGAATCTTTAAAAAAAAGCATCTAATAGGCAAATGAATTTATTTTTATTAAGCTAAACCTAAAAATTCATTAAAAATATGAGAACTCATTGAAAAAAAACTACACTTTTAAACTGCTTCAAATTGGAGCAGTTTTTTTATTGTTTATAAACAAATGAGTTTATATTCATTCCTGCACCAACGGATGCAAATAATAAAATATCCCCTTTTCTAATTTGATGATTAGGATATTTATTTTTTAAAATACTATTGTATAAAGTTGGGACAGTAGCAACAGAACTGTTTCCTAACTTGCTTATACTCATAGGCATAACATTTTTAGGCATTTCATTCTTTTTCTTATAAAGATGGTAAAATCTTTCTACAATAGCAACATCCATTTTTTCATTTGCTTGATGAATTAAAATCTTTTTTAAATCGGATAAGTTGTATCCTGTTTCATCAAAAGATTTTTTCATTGCTTGTGGAACATTAGACAAAGCATATTCATATATTTTTCTGCCAAACATCTTTATATATTTATCTTCTTGGTTTACATTAGGATTATTTGATTTTCCTCCAAATAAATAGCCAACTTCTTTTATAGTATCAGTTTGCATAGAAAAAGAAAGCAAACCTTGTTTTTCATCACTCTCAACTGCCTCAACAATAACTGCCCCAGCTCCATCAGCATAAATCATAGAATCTCTATCATATTTATCTGATATTCTTGATAATGTTTCTGATCCAATTACAAGAAAGCGTTTTCCCATTCCGGCTTTGATATATGCGTGAGCCTGAATTACACCCTGAATCCAGCCGGGACAACCAAATAAAATATCATAAGCTACACATTTAGGATTTACAATTCCAATTTTATGCTTTACTCTAGATGCAATACTTGGAACAGTATCTGCTTGAACAGAACCATGATGTAAATCTGCATAATTTTGAGCCAAAATTATTTGATCAATTGTTTCTTTATCAATTCCGGCATCATCAATAGCTTTTTGAGCTGCAATACTTGCAATATCAGAATTTACTTGATCTTCACTAACATATCTTCTTTCTTCAATTCCAGTAATTTCATTAACTTTTTCAGTAATTATTTTTCCGGGTAATTCTATTTTATTTTGCTTTTCATCATAAAAATCTTGATTAATAAAATCTGAATTTTTTTTTACTATTTTAGGTATGTAACTACCGGTTCCAGTTATTACAGTATTAATATATTTCACGCTTTATAATTTAGTCAAACTTTTTTTATTAATAAATTATTTCCATATTAAATTAAGAAAATAACACGCAAAGCTGATATTAATATTTAACAATAGCAAAAAATATGTAATTTTAACATAAAATAACATTTAAACAGTATTTCGTATATCTTTATATGCTAATAGTCAAAATATTAGTAAATTTTATTAATATAGTTCTAATAATTTATATTTTTGGCGAAATCAAACATAATTTCTAATTAATTTTAACATATACTCAATTTTTATATAATTAATGAACAAAATAAAACATTATAAAACATCAGTAGAAAGATTAGAACGTGCAAATTCTAATAGTGATGCAGGAAAACTATATATAGAAACTTATGGCTGCCAAATGAATGTAGCTGACAGTGAACTTGTTATATCAATAATGATTGACAGTGGGTTTGCAATAACTGATGATGAAAAAGAAGCAGATGTAATTTTTATAAATACCTGTGCAGTTAGAGATAATGCTGAAAAAAGAATACGAAACAGATTAATTGCTCTTAATTATTTGAAAAAAAAACGTCCTGGATTAATTATAGGAATTTTAGGCTGTATGGCTGAACGCTTAAAAGAAAAATTAGTACAGGAAGAACAAATTCTTGATATTGTTGCAGGTCCTGATTCATATAGAAGTTTGCCAAATTTAATAAAAGAAGTAGAAGCCGGAAGTAAAGCAATAAATGTTCTTTTATCAAGGGAAGAAACTTATGCAGAAATTAGTCCTGTAAGACGAGACAAAAATAGAGTTTCTGCATTTATCTCTATAACAAGAGGTTGTGACAATATGTGTGCATTTTGTGTAGTTCCATTTACAAGAGGTAGAGAACGGAGCAGAGATCCGAAAGATATTTTAAAAGAACTTAAACAAGTTATTTTTGAAGGGTATAAAGAAGTTACTTTATTGGGACAAAATGTAGATAAATATAATTGGAACAATGGTGAAATTAATTTTGCAAACTTACTAAAATTAACAGCAGAAGTTAATAATAAAATAAGAATAAGATTTGCAACATCATATCCGCAAGATTTTACAGATGAAGTTATAAAAACAATGTCTGAACACAAAAACATTTGTAAGTATATTCATTTACCTGTACAATCCGGCAGCAATATTATGTTGGATAAAATGAAAAGAGGATACTCAAGAGAGTGGTATCTAGATAGAATAGATGCAATTAGAAAGATTATTCCAGATTGTTCAATTTCAACAGATATGATTTCGGGATATTGTGGAGAAACAGAACAAGACCATCAGGACACTTTAAGTTTGATGAAAAAAGTTGGGTATGATTTTGCCTATATGTTTATTTATTCTGAACGCCCAAATACATATGCGGCAAGGAATTACAAAGATGATGTAGATGAAAAAACTAAAAAAAGACGTTTAGCCGAAATTATTGAACTTCAACAAAAATTATCCTTACAAAGTAACACTAAAGATATTGGTAAAGTTTTTGATGTATTGGTGGAGGGTGTATCAAAAAAATCAGACAATAGATACTTCGGACGAAATTCGCAAAACAAAGTAATAGTTTTTCCAAAAGGAAGTTTAAATATAGGAGACTATGTTAGTATTAAAGTAATCTCTTGTACATCAGCAACTTTACTTGGAGAGATAGTATATTAACATTAAATAACTTAAAATTAAACACCAACGACAAAGATTTTAACACCCAAAGGCATGACTATAACTCATCATACAGATTACTTGCATAATAAAGCAAGTGTTCCTATGTGCAGAGCAAAATAATTATTGTAAATATATACGTATAAGATAACTAGCTCAATATAAATTAATTATAAAATTTTAGACACATGAAAAAACAAATACTTTTTATTCTTGCAATGTTTAGCATATCAATAATTTTTGCTCAAACACATGCTGATTTTACTGTTGTAAAAAAAATAAAAACAACTCCTGTAAAAAATCAAGCGGCAGCTGGGGCATGTTGGTCATTTGCAACAACTTCATTTATTGAAACAGAAGCAATTAGAAAAGGTAAAAAGGAATATGACCTTTCCGAAATGTATTTTGTTTATTATTCATATCTTGATAAAGCAGAAGATTATGTTAGGTTTCACGGGAACGCAACTTTTGGAGAAGGAGGACAAGCCCATGATGTTCTTAATGTAATAAAAAAACATGGTATTACTACCGAAGGAGCATATTCAGGAAAAGTGTACCAGCTACCCTACCATTATCATGTTGATATGGTTAAAAATTTAAAATCTATTGTAGATAATGCGGCATCAATAAAAGATGCAGCACTTACATCAACTTGGTACGTAGCTTTTAAAGCAGTTTTAGAAAGTTATATGGGCAAACCTCCTGTAAATTTCAAGGTAGGAGAGAGTTTGTTTAATCCAAAATCTTTTAACAAATCTGAAATTGATTTTAACCCTGATGATTATATCGAATTTACATCATACTCTCACCATCCTTTTCATGAACAATTTGATTTAGAAGTTCCTGATAATTGGTCGCATGACGATTATTACAATGTTCCTATTGATGAATTAATGGAAATTATGGACAATGCAATTGAAAAAGGATATTCAATAGCTTGGGATGGAGATGTTAGCGAAAAAGGTTTTGATAGCAGTACTTCTATTGCAGACTTATCGAAAAAAGACTTAAAAAAAATTAAAGACGAAGGCTTTCAAAAATATAGACAAATTACATTTGAAAACTATAAAACAACAGACGACCATTTAATGCACATTGTTGGAACTGCAAAGAACAAAGATGGGGAGTTATATTACATTACAAAAAACTCGTGGGGAGTTTTTGATGAACATGGTGGATATTTTTACATTTCAAAAGATTATATAAAACTAAAAACTATAGCTTTTTTAGTTCATAAAAATGCTGTTCCGAATTATATTGCAAGAAAATGTGGAATTAAATAAAATTTTTATAATAAAAAAAGACACCCTAAACGAGTGTCTTTTTTTTATCATTACAGGTTTTTCTTAGTCCAAAATTTATATGGCATCAGTTTCAACAACTTTAGCCAAAACATCAGCATAAGGAATAAAAAGATATTTTTTGTCATCAAATTTTAATTCATTTCCTGAAAATTCTTTGTATAAGACAGTATCACCTACTGAAATTCCTGAATTTTCAATATTCCCTAATGCCACAACTTTTCCTGTAGCTTCTTTTTCTTTTGCAGAATCCGGAATAATTAATCCACTTGCAGTTTTTTCTTCTCCTTTGTTTTCTGATAACTCAAGTAGCACGTTTTCATTTAATGGTTGTAATTCTCTCATTTTTAATATATTTTTTAATTAATATTTTATTTATAGTAATCCTTATATGAAATATTTATATCATTTCTTTCTCAAATTTTATGCTCGTAATTTTTGTTTTTATAATTTTAATCACAAACCTAATAAGCTATCAATTTTAGCTTTGTCAAATCCAACAATTATTTGCCCTCCAATTAATGTTTGGGGTACTCCTTGTTTTCCACTTCTTTTAACCATTGCTTCAGCAGCTTTTTGGTCTTTTGAGACATCAATATCTCTAAATTTTATATTATTTTCTTTAAAATAATTTTTAATTCTTGTACACCAAGAACAAGTTGGTGTAGAATAAACAGTTACACTTTTTTGTTCTGGAACGCTTCCGTCGGCAGAAGCAGAAAACATTGTATTTGAAAACAAAGAGGAGTAGTAAGATGTATCATTACAACCTTTGTAAACTCCTTTAAAGTTGTTATTTTCAAATTTCAATAATGAGGGAACTGTTTTCACATCAAATTTAGAATGAATATCTTTTACTTTATTAACATCAGCAACAAAAACAGTTTGCCTATTTTCTGTACTTTCTGTTTTTTTTATACTATTATAAGCACATTCACTATTTTCGGATGTTTTTTTATAAATAAACAACCAATAATTTTTCAAATTTGACTTTTTATCTTTAAAGTCTGAATATGAATTTACTGTTATCATATAAATTTAATTTAACATACGATTATCAACTCTTATGCCACACAAAATTTTATGAAGAAAAGACAGTTTATTTATAAATATTGACTTTTATATGTCAAAATGTCAAAAAAAACTAAACCTGAGAACTTGTTTTTAATCTATTTTAAATACTTATCTAGCCAGCCTTTAAATTCTCTTTGCCAAAGAATTCCGTTTTGAGGGCTTAGTACCCAATGATTTTCTTCTGGAAAATAAAGGAACTTTGCGGGAACATTATTTAATATTGCGGCATTAAATGCACTCATGCCTTGTGTAGCAGCAATTCTGTAATCTTTTTGTCCGTGAATTACCATAATAGGAGTATCCCAATTTTGAACAAATTTATGTGGTGAATTTGCAAAAGAGTATTGTGCAATCTTATTTGATTTATCCCAAAAAGCACCTCCTAAATCCCAATTTGCAAACCACATTTCTTCGGTTTCCAAATATTGTGCTTCAAGATTAAAAATTCCATCATGTGCAATAAATGCTTTAAATCTTTTATTATGATTTCCGGCAAGCCAATAAACAGAAAACCCACCATAACTTGCTCCTATTGCTCCTAGTTTTTCTTCATTTATAAATGGTTCTTTTTTAAGTTCATCAATTGCCGAAAAATAATCTTTCATGTTTTGTCCGCCGTAATCTCCACTAATTTGCTCGTTCCATTCTTGGCCGAAACTTGGCAAACCTCTTCTGTTAGGAGCAACAACAACATATCCGTTTGCTGCCATTTGTTGAAAGTTCCAACGATACGAAAAGAATTGACTAACAGCAGATTGCGGACCCCCCTGACAATATAAGAGTGCAGGATATTTTTTATTTGCATCAAAATGAGGCGGATAAATTACCCAAACTAACATATTTTTTCCGTCGGTTGTTTTTACCCATCGTTCTTCAACTTTTGCAAGTTCTAATTGTTCAAGTATATTTTTATTTACAAAACTTAATTGTGTTTCTTCTCCTGACTGGTTTACGGCAAAAATTTCAGTTGGCATTGACATTGATTGTTTTGTTGCAATTAATTTATCCGACAAAACAGCAAGCGAACGATAATTATGGTCGCCTTTTGTAACAGCGTTTATTTCATTAGTTTCAACATTCAATTTATAAATTTGGAAACGAGCATGATAATCACTTACGGTATAAATGCTTTTCCCGTCAGGCGTCCAATTTATCTCGTGAACATTTTGGTCGAAATTTGCAGTATAATCTTTCTTTTCTTTTGTTGAAAAATTATAAATAAATAATCTATTCTTATCAGATTCGTAACCATCTCTTTCCATGCTTTCCCATGCAATCATTTTTCCGTCAGGAGAATAAACGGGTGCTTTGTCGTAGCCATTCATCCCTTTGGTTAAGTTTGAAGTTTCTTTTTTTTCAATATTATACAAATAAATATCCGAATTTGTTGATAGAGTATATTCTCTTCCTTTTTTCTTCACACAAGTGTATGCAATTGTCTTACTATCAGGACTCCAAGAAACTTCCTCAAAACCGCCGAAAGGTTTTAAAGGTGAATCAAATTCTTCATTTTTCATAATATCTGTTTCTTCTTTTACAGAAATTCCATCAAAATCGGCAACAAAAATATGACTGTAAGAATCTGTCCAAGTATCCCAATGGCGATACATTAAATCTTCTATTATTCTAGCATTTGCTTTTGGTAAATCGGGGTATTTATCAACAACATCTTCGATTAAATCAACTTCTTTTGCAAAAAGAATTTTTGTTTCATCAGGAGAAAATTTAAATCCGGAAATACCTCCTTCAATATCAGAAATTTTAGTTCTTTCAGTGCCATTTGTATTCATTTTCCATATTTGCATTCCGGCATCATCAAATGTCATAAAATAAATTTTATTCCCGTCTTTGCTCCAAACTGCATTATACTCTCCTCTGGCAGTTTCAGTAATTCTTTTCATATTTCCGCCTTCAACCGGCATTGTATAAAGTTCTCTGTTACCTTTGTTTTCTGCAATATCGTAGTAGGTTATTCCGAAAAGCAAAGTTTTTTCATCTTTAGAAACTTGCACACCTCCTAAACGACCAAATGACCAAAGTACTTCGGGAGTCATAATGTCGTTTTCTAGTTTTAAGTCGGGTTTTCCAATAATTTTTCCTTCTTTTGTTTTAGTGTTATCATTTGTTTTTTCTGTCTTACAAGACGTTACAAAAAACATAACAATTAAAAAAATATAGATTATATGTTTCATTTTTAAAATATTTAGTTCTATTGTATTTCCCACTCGGCGCCCTCTCTTGTATCTTTAACAATAATGCCAAATTCTTTAAGTTCATCTCTAATTTTATCGGAAGTTGCAAAATCTCTATTCTTTTTTGCCTCTGTTCTCAAATTTAATAAAAGATTCATAACATCTTTTAGTTTTTCATCTTCTGAGGAAGATTTTTCTTCATTTTCCAAACCAAGAATTTTAAAAACAATGTCGTTATAAAGTTTTTGCAAGAAAGATAAATCTTCTTTGTTTATTGTTTCTTTTCCGGCATTTATTGAATTTATAATTTTAACTCCATCAAATAGATGTGCAATTAAAATTGGAGTATTCATATCGTCATCCAAAGCTTTAAATATTTTTTCTTTAATATCTTGTACATTAACAGAACTTAAAGAACTAATTTCTAAATTGCTTAAAGTTTTAACAGCATCCATAAGTCTTTTATAGCCTTTTTCAGATGCTTGTAATGCTTTATTTGAAAAATCAAGTGTGCTTCTGTAATGTGCTTGTAAAATAAAAAACCTCACAACCATTGGGCTGTATGCTTGTTCCAAAAGTTTATGTTTTCCGGAAAACATTTCATCTAGCATAATAAAATTGTTGAGTGATTTACTCATTTTTTGTCCGTCAATAGTAATTAGGTTATTATGCATCCAATATTTTACTGCATCTTCTCCTTTTGCTGCTTTCGATTGTGCGATTTCACATTCGTGATGCGGAAATTGAAGGTCTAAGCCACCACCATGAATATCAAATTTTTCTCCCAAATATTTTGTGCTCATAACGGAACATTCCAAATGCCAGCCCGGAAATCCATCGCTCCATTTTGAAGGCCAACGCATAATATGCTCAGGTTCTGCCTTTTTCCAAAGTGCAAAATCGAATGAGTTTTTTTTATCGCTTTGCCCAGCAAGTTCTCTTGTATTATTTTGTAAATCTTCCAAAACTCTGCCCGAAAGCTTTCCGTAATTGTTTGTTTCTGAATATTTTGCGACATCAAAATAAACCGAACCGTTAACTTCATAGGCAAAACCGTTTTTTAAAATTTCTTCAACCATTTCTGCCTGTTCTATAATATGAGCAGATGCATGTGGCTCAATACTCGGAGGCAATGTGTTAAGTTGCTCCATATTTTTATGGTAGCTGTTCGTATATTTTTGAACAATCTCCATCGGCTCAACTTGGTCGAGCTTTGCTTTTTTTGCAATTTTATCTTCCCCTGCATCGGCATCGTTTACAAGATGCCCTACATCCGTAATATTTCTTACATAGCGAACTTTATATCCGATATATTTCAAATATCTGAAAAGCACATCAAAGGTAATTGCCGGGCGAGCATGTCCCAAATGAGAATCGCCGTAAACCGTAGGACCGCAGACGTACATTCCCACAAAAGGAGGATTTAACGGTTCGAATAACTCTTTTTTTCTTGTAAGGGTGTTGTATATTGTTAGATTGTTTTTCATAATATTATTTTTTTATTCTTACATTACATTGCTAAATTGTTTAATTGACAATTTATTTTATCAGCCAATCAACAGGTTGTCAACTCTGCTAGTCACATCATCTACTAATCATTTTGTCATTGTAATACTAACTTTTTTAATTTTTCCGCCCATTGGGGGATTCATTTTCGACAGTTTTATGCTTACCGATTTGATATTATCAAGATTTTTATATAATGCATGTAAAATTCGACCTGCAATATTTTCTAATAGATTAGATTTTTTTTGCATTTCTGATTTTATAATTTTATAAGCCGTTTGATAATTTACTGCATCTTCGATTTTATCACTTTCCGCAGCCTTTCGGCAATCGGTTTCAATTTTCAAATCAACCAAAAAACGATTGCCTACAATTTGTTCCTCTTTGTAATGCCCGTGATAGGCATAAAATTCCATTCCTTCAATCTCAATAAATCCCATTTCTGAGTTTTTAAATTTTATAATTTACAAATGTATTAAATAATAATATGAAAATATTTAGAATCTAAAAAAGATTCAATTGCTTTTTAGCATTATTGAAGAATATTTCTAGTTTTTTAGCAGCTTCTATAAGTGTTTCGTCAGTTTTAGCAAAACAAAATCTAATAGTTTTTGTATTTGACTCATCATGATAAAAAGAAGACATTGGAATTCCTGCAATTCCAAATTTCTTAATAAGCCGTTCAGCTAATTGAAAATCGTTTTCATCTGTATAATTAGAGAAATTTACTGTTTGAAAATATGTACCTCCAACGGGTTTCACTTCAAATCCAATATTTGTCAATAATTCATTAAACAAATCTCTTTTTTTTTGATAAAAACTTGAAAGTTTTAAATACTCAACTTCTTTGTCTAGATATTCTGCTATTGCATATTGAATAGGTGTATTTGCAGCAAATACAGTAAATTGATGTACTTTTCTTATTTCTGATGTAATTTTTTCAGGAGCAATAAAATAACCGAGTTTCCAGCCGGTTGCATGATACATTTTTCCAAAAGAATAAACAATAATACTTCTTTCTGCAAGTTCAGGATATTTAGAAATACTATTATGTTGTTTTTTATCAAAAATTATATGCTCATATACCTCATCACTAAGAATTAAGATATTGGTTCCTGTAACAACTTTTTTTAATTTATTAATATCTTCCTCAGAAAAAACTTTTCCGGAAGGATTATGAGGAGAATTAATAATTATTAGTCTTGTTTTTGAATTAATAGTCTTATTTACTGCTTCCCAATCAATTGAATAATTGGGATGTTTGAGTTTAATATATATTGGTCTTCCTCCGTTATATTTAACAACCGGAGCATAACTATCATAAGCAGGCTCAAAAATTATAACCTCATCACCTTCTCTAATGATTGTAGAAATTGCAGAATGTAGTGCTTGTGTTCCTCCTGCTGTAATAGTTATTTCTGTTTCAGGATTGTATTTTCTTCCGTATAATTTTTCAGTTTTTTCAGACAACTTTTCTCTTAGAGGTAATATTCCTTGCATAGGGGCGTATTGATTATGCCCATTTTGCATAGCTTTATAAACAAGAGAAGCCAATTCTTTTGATATTTCAAAATTTGGGAAGCCTTGCGATAAATTAATTGCATTATGTTCTTTTGCCATTGCAGACATTATAGCAAAAACAGAAGTTTTAATATTTGGAATCTTAGGTTTTATCATTTGGGAAAAATTGAGCGACAAAAGTAAAAAAATATCCCTCTCTTAAAATATTCTTTTTATAAAATTAAAGATTAAAATCCATAAGCACATATTAGAACAATTCCTAATAATTTGATTTTTAAACCTTAAATAATTAATATTATTACTTTTTATCTGTATTTTCATACAAGTGGTTTTATTATTTCAAAAAAGGGTTTGTTAATTTTTCTTTACCTATTGATGTTTCTATTCCATGTCCGGGATAGACAATTGTTTCATCATCTAATTTAAAAAGTTTAGTTTTAATTTGAGATATTAAAGTATCATAATTTCCCCCGGGCAAATCAGTTCTTCCGATACTTCCGTTAAATAGAACATCTCCGACAATGGCAATTTTCACCTTTCTGTTAAAAAAGACCAAACTTCCGGCAGAATGACCGGGTATATGCAAAATCTCCAATTCTGAGAAACCAAACTTTACAGTTTCACCTTCTTTTAAAAACTTTCTAATTGGGTAAGGTTCTTCCATATGTACACCATATATATTAGAAGCATTTAGAGCATTTGTATTATTGTACTCTTCTTCTTTATGAGCTTCCATTTCTAATTTAAAAGTATCAGAAACAAATTTACTTCCAAAAACATGATCAAGATGGCAATGAGTATTTAATAACCTTACGGGTTTTAAGTTATTCTCTTTTATAAATTTTAATAAATATTCCTGTTCTTGCTTATTATTACAGGCAGAATCAACTATTACACATTCATTAGACTTATCTGTAACAATATAAGTATTTACTTCAAAAGGACTAAAAACTAAGCGATGTATCTGCATTTATATATTTTTTTACTGTAATAGTATTAAAAAACGATTAATTATTAAAATATTTTAAAATCCATTAGATTCTTTATCCGTTAAAATTTGTTAAAAGAAACAAAACAAGACTTAGTGTATAGCATTGAAATACTGAATATTACACTTATATATTAAGTAAAAGACTTATTTTTAAAATAGTAGAAAATCATTAATAATTTTTTTTTTCATCAAGATTTAATTTTCTTTGCAACTCACAATCAAAATATTTATTAATTAAAATTTATTATTATGTCAGACATTGCCTCAAGAGTAAAAGCAATTATTATCGACAAATTAGGAGTAGAAGAAAGTGAAGTAACAACAGAAGCAAGTTTCACTGATGATTTAGGTGCAGATTCTTTAGATACTGTTGAGTTAATCATGGAATTTGAAAAAGAATTTAATATTGCAATTCCTGATGACAAAGCTGAAACTATTGCTACTGTGGGAGATGCAGTAAGCTATATCGAAGAGAATTCAAAATAATTTTAAGGGATTACGGTACTGTGTCGTAGTCCCTTTTCTCTTTAAATTAAACAAAAAACATCATTTATGGAATTAAAACGTGTAGTTGTTACCGGAATAGGAACAATTAATGCGCTCGGTCATAATTTAACCGAAACATGGGAGAATATGCGTAAAGGTGTAAGCGGAGCAAGTGTAATAACCGGTTTTGACGCAAGCAAATTCAAAACACATTTTGCCTGTGAGGTAAAAAATTACGACCCCCTTACATATTTCAAAAAACCTGTTGCAAGAAAATTAGATAAATTTACACAATTTGCATTAATATCAGCAGAAGAAGCTGTTAAAGACGCAAATTTTGACCTTGAAAAAATAAATAAAGACAGAGCCGGGGTTATTTGGGCTTCCGGTATAGGCGGGTTACAAACATTTAAAGAGGAAATAACAAATTATGTTGAAAATGATTTTACACCTAAGTTTAATCCGTTTTTTATTCCTAAAATGATTGCAGATATTGCCGCAGGGCACATATCAATAAAATATGATTTCAGAGGACCTAATTTTGCAACAGTTTCTGCCTGTGCATCTTCTTCTAATGCCATAATAGATGCTTACAACTACATAAGACTCGGCAAAGTTGACGTTTTTATAACCGGAGGATCTGAGCATGCCGTAACAGAAGCGGGCTTAGGCGGATTTAATGCTATGCGGGCTTTATCAACCAGAAATGACGACCCTAAAACAGCATCACGACCTTTTGATGTCGGCAGAGACGGTTTTGTAATGGGCGACGGCGGAGCAGCATTAATTCTTGAAGAGTATGAACATGCCGTAAAAAGAGGAGCTAAAATATACGCAGAAGTAGCCGGAGGCGGTTTAAGTGCCGATGCTCACCATATTACAGCCCCACACCCTGAAGGAAGGGGTGCAACGACTGTTATGAGAAATGCCATTGAAGATGCAAATATGAACCCTGAAGATATTGATTATGTAAATCTTCACGGAACATCAACGGGCTTAGGTGATATCGCAGAAACAAAAGCGGTTTTAAATGTTTTCGGAGAGCACGCTTATAAATTAAGCATAAGCTCAACAAAATCAATGACAGGGCATCTGCTCGGTGCAGCCGGGGCAATTGAAGCCATTGCTTCAATTATGGCAATAAAGCACGGAGAAGTTCCGCCGACAATAAATCATTTTGAATTGGACCCGGAAATAGACTCTAAACTTGATTTTACTTTTAATAAATCTAAAAAAAGAGATATAAGAGCAGCTCTGAGCAATACATTCGGTTTTGGAGGGCATAATGCATCTCTTGTTTTTAAAAAGTTTGAAATATAATTTTTTTCTGTGTCTTTATTTTACAGACAAAAAAAACCTTGTAAAGACAAATTACTGACTTTTTCCCTGAAAAAACTTTTAGGATTTAAACCTAAAAGCTTAGGTTTGTATATCCTTGCTTTAACACCGAAATCATCTAAAGTGCATCCGTGTATTAAGGGTTTTGACTTAAATAACGAGCGTTTAGAGTTTCTTGGAGATGCAATTCTTGATGCCGCTATAAGCGATTTGTTATTTAAGCGTTTTCCATCGGCAGATGAAGGATTTTTGACCCAAATGAGAACAAAAATCGTAAACGGAAAAAAGCTTACGGAACTTGCAAAAAAACTAAATCTAAGCAAACTAATTTCGGTAAAATCAAAGCAAAATATAACAGAACGAATTTACGAAGATGCTTTTGAAGCTTTAATAGGTGCAATTTATATTGACAGAGGATTCAGGTATGTCAAACAATTTGTGTTGCAAAAAATAATGGTAGAACATATTGATCTTAATAAATTAAGGTTTGTAGAAAACAATTTTAAAAGCAGGATAATTGAGTGGTCCCAAAAATATAAAATCCCGATAGAGTTTTTAACAGAGACAACTTCAGAGTCATCTAAAGAATTTGTTTCCGTACTTTTAGTTAACGGTAAAACAATAAGTAAGGGTACGGGTGCTTCAAAAAAAACTGCAGAACAAATTGCTTCCGAGAAGGCATTAGCTAAAATTAAAGAAGGAAACTTTACTTTATAACATTGAAAAAAAGAGTTAAATTAAGTTCTGAACCTTATTTTCCGAAAAAAATCATCGGGATTTCTTCTCATTTTAAGGATATTCAGGTTGCTTGGGCATTGAATAATACCCTGTCATTAAATCTCAGAAAGTCAAAAAATTTCAGAAAACAAATTCAGCCTGATATATTTCAGGAGTTTTCAGTCTTTCGATATGTTGATGCCTCAGACTTTAGTTATTTTCTGATTTTAAACAAAAATACAGGTTATTTTTTGATTCCTAAACATAAAAATTTTGATTTTTTCCTTATTTCAAATGTTCCTGAAAAGGATTTAATTAATGTCGGTAAAAAAATATTAAAGTCAAAAATGATTCTCGGCAGTTTTATTATCTCTGCAGACAGCTTTATTTTAAAAGCATTTAACTGTTTTTTTGAAGAATAAAAAGAGGCAGAATAACTGCCTCTTAAATATACCTTATCACCTATTTTGACAGTATTTTTGCTTCAACACGTCTGTTGAGTTGTCGTCCGGATGCTGTAATATTATCTGCTCTCGGCATAGTTTCACCGTATCCTACCGCAACAATCTGAGCCAGATTAACTCCTTGTGTAAGCAAATAATCAACTACTGACTGTGCCCTTCTCTGAGACAATTTTTGGTTAAAACTTGCGGACCCCTGACTGTCCGTATGTCCGGAAATTTCAACCCTGATATTTTTATACTTTACAAGTAAGGCTGCCAGCCTGTTAAGTTCCGGAAAAGATTCAGGTCTCAGAGTTGCCTTTCCTGTATCAAAAAACACATTATTAAGAACTATTTTTGCTCCTACTCCCATAGGCTGCAGTTGAATGTCTTTTCTTATAACTTCATGTATCGATGTGTCTGCTATTACAAAATTTTCCGAATGGAAAAAATAGTCCGGAGCACCTGCAGTTAAGGCATAGTCTTTTCCGGGAGGCAAAGGAACGGTATATGCACCTGTAGAAGCGTAAGATTCGACAACCTTTACAACTTCTCCGGTTGCATTATCAACAAGCTCCAATGTTGCTTTTATAGGTTCTCCGGATAAAGCATCGGTAACAATTCCCTTAACTGTTGAAAGTTGAATTACTTTTATGTTAACGGGTTTTTCAATATCTGTTTCACTTACGGGTTCGGCAAAGTATGCAATTAAATCATTCGGGTCTTCTTTTGAAACTAAAACAGGTTTTTCCGGTCCGAGGAATACAATTTCGTATATGTCTTTATCTCCGTATCCGCCTTCACGGTCAGAAGCATAATATCCGAAGCGTTCATTAGGTGCCAGCATAAAGAAGACATCATCGCCCGGAGTATTTACGGGATAGCCTATATTTTCCGGTTCTGTCCATGTTCCGTCATCATTTCTGTGAGTTTTGAAGACATCGTATCCGCCCATTGAGTTATGTCCTTTAGAGCTGAAATATAAATCTTTACCGTCTGATGATATTTCAACTGTTTCTTCATCATATTTTGTATTAACGACAGGTCCGAGGTTTTGGGGTGTTTGCCATTTTCTTCCGTCCTGTGTTTTGTAACTTACCCAAATATCCTGTCTTCCTTGCCCGCCCTTTCTGTTGCTTATAAAATAGAGAATCATGGAATCTCTGGTAACGGATACGGAACTTTCCCTATATTTTTGTTTGTCAATTCTCCGCATTTTTCCGGGTTTTTGCCAATAATCTCCTTTATACTGACTGTTATACAAATCGCCGTTTCCTTTATATCCGCGATAAATACATAATTCGCGACCTTCCGGAGAAATATCGGTAGCTGCATCGTTGTGTTTGGTATTTATAGGATATTCCAACTGAACGGCATCTCTCCATTTTCCGTTTTCATATTTTGACATATAGACATCTTCGTAATACATACGGTTAACCGGATTTTTTTTGCCGCCGGTTGTATTTTCCCTTCTTGATGTAAAATATAATACTGAATCTTTAAAGAAAAAAACAGGGCTGTATTCCGGAGCTTTTGTATTTATTCCGTCTCCGAGATTGTCAACAAAGCATCTTACCGGATTTTTCATCAGTTCAATTCCGCTTTCACACTCTTCTATTCTTTTATTAACAACATATTGTATTTTTTTATATTGTTTTGATGTTAATGTTTCTCTGTAATCTTCATAGTTTTCAATTGCATCTTTAAATTTATAGTTAACCTGATAAGCCATACCGAGCCAATATTGAATGTCGGGGGTAACTCCGGAATAATTAAAATAAGCATTATCAAGATATTTTAATGCTTTTCTCGGTTCTGCCGTTTTAAGATAGCAGATACCGGTAAGATAATTTAATGTTGCGTCGTCTTCATTGTAGTTTAAAGCAGTCAAATAATGCTCAAGGGCTTCGGCATAAGCACCTTTTTTATTCATTTTATACAGCCTGTTACCTTTTTTTACGTGTTTCCAAGCTTCTTTAAACCCTTCTTCTTCTATCTTATAATCTTTCTTTTTAACCTTAACGAATTTTTGTGAAAAAGAGGCGTTGTGGATATACAAAATTGTTAAAATTATAATTGCAGTTATTTTAAGTTTCATAGTTTTTTAATTTTAATTTATTTACAACCGTCGGTATATTTTTCAGAATCGGCAATTCCAAGTTCTGCGGCTTTATTCCAATCGTTGCAGGCAGCATTAAACTTCCGGATATTCTCTCTTGCCGTTCCTCTGTTAGCATATGCTTCGGCATATTTTTCTTTTATTTTTATTGCTTCGGTAAATGCCTTGTCGGCTCCTTTGTAGTCTCCGAGTTTTAGCTTTGCAGCACCTAAATTATTGTATGCTTCGGCATAATTGTTATTAAAGTTAATTGCTTTTTCAAAATCTTTAATTGCATCATTAAAATTTTCCTCTGCTTCTTTATCTTTTCCTTTATCAACATTTTGCAACCCTTCAGAGTATTTCGCCAATCCTCTTCCGTTATAAGATTCGTAATATTCAGGGTTAATACTCAATGCTTTCGTATATGCCTCAATAGCGTCTTTAAATTTCTTCAGTTCATTTAACACTGAGCCGAGATTATTGTATGCAAAATAAAGTTGAGTATCAACTTGAGCCGCTTTTCTGTAATCTTCTGCCGCACCTTTTAAATTTCCTTTAAGTCGTTTGGCACTTCCCCTGTCGTGATAGGCATAAGCATATGCTGAATTTATCGTAATAGCTTTATTAAAATCACTTATTGCATCATCGTAATTTTTTATTTTAATAAAGCTATTACGATAAATTCAGCATATGCTTATGCCTATCACGACAGGGGAAGTGCCAAACGACTTAAAGGAAATTTAAAAGGTGCGGCAG
>CAMZKV010000101.1 GCA_947311445.1 uncultured Chlorobiota bacterium
ATTGTTCATTATTCATTATTCATTACTCATTATTCATTGTTCATTATTCATTGTTCATTATTCATTGTTCATTATTCATTATTCATTATTCATTATTCATTATTCATTATTCATTGTTCATTGTTTTTTAGCCAATTCATATTCTTCCTGAGCCAACTTAATTAAAGTGTCAATATTTTCATCTTCTTTTTTTTCAGCTTTAATTTCTTCAACTTCCGATTGCAGTTCATTGTCGTACGCAGACATTTTTTCTTTTATACTGCTTGAAATATCCTTAAATTTTTTAGCTCCTTCGCTTTTAATTTTATCAAGAAAATTGTCTAAAAGATTTAGGTTCTTTTCAACTTCTAATTTTTTATATATTGTTGCAGTACCTTCTTTAACTGCTTCTGAAAATTCTTTAAATTCTTTTGCCGAAACTTCAAAAGCTTTTTGTGCTTTTTCATTTATATCTGCCGAAACTTCGTTGAATTGTTTTTTAATTTCTTCATACAGTTCTTCATCTTCCTTGTCTCTTATTTTTTTTCTTTCCAAAATATGTCCGTCTTTGTCTTCAATTTCAGATTTCCATGACGATAACAAATTTTTTGCTTCATCCATTAATGATTTTTTTGCCATAATTTACTTTTTTTCTCAAAGATAAAAAGATATTGGGAGATTTGAAAAAATGATTTTTATTTTTTAATAATAGTAATAGCTGTACATTTTCTTGGAACAATAATTTGTCCTTTTTTTATTTCAATATCAGTTTTCAAAATTTTAGAATTTCCTGCATTTTTACTATCAAGAATAGTATAGCATGTTTCAGGATTTAGTTCTGAAAAACAAAAATACAATCTTTCATTTCCTGCATTGTGTATAACAAGTATTTTCTGAGAATTATTTTTTTTGTTTTTTGTAACTTTCTTATTATCAATTAGGTAGGCAATGTAGTTTCTTTCATTAAAATTGTTTGCTTTAATATTTTTGAAATCTTTTTTGCTCAAATCTATTTCAGCTTCAAAGTTTTTGTTTACACTTTCCGGCGAAATTGAATTATATCCGAAATCGGAATACTGTGATTTGTTAAAATCCCATTTTCCTGCTGTTTTTACAAGTTTAAAATTTAAGTTTCTGCTATTATCCCATTTTTGGATGTTGAAATTTTTGATTTCATTTTTATTGAATCTAATTGTAGCTTTTCCGGTTTTGTTAAATTGTAAAATATAGTAGTTGTTAGTAGGGTTTGCTTCGTTTTTATGTACTTCGCCACATAAAAAGTATTTTTCTCCTGCAATTCCGTTTTTAAAATTTAAAGTCAATTCTTTTAATTTCCAGCTTTTAAATGAATGAATAGTATTTTTTTCAGAATAAGCATTATCTAAAAAAGTAATATTTTTGTTTATATCTTCTTTATTATTAAAACGAAATGCAGAAATGTTTCTTCTCATCTTAATTAATCCTTTTACAAATTCAAGTAATTCATTTGCAAATTCAGCATATTCATTTGTTAGTCTTTCCCAACGAAACATATTTGTGTAGTCATTAGAACTGTATGAATTTTCATGAAAAAAAATAGTATCTAATTCAGTATCAATATTATCAGAAGTATGTGCTCTGTGTTTTTCTTTGTCAAAATCTGAGAGTGCTTTGCTTCTCAAAATCTCATCACCTCCGTGCAAAATAATTTTCCCTTGCGAACTAAGTAAAATTGAGTAAGCAAATTTCATTAGTCGCAGACGTTCTTTTTTGCTTTCGTCTTTAATTGTAAGATTTATCTTATCCCAAAGAGTAAAACCATCATGCACCGACATAAAATTTAGGCAATCAGTTGGTTCTTCTGCAAATAAATTATAAGAATTAAAAAATATGTCTTTATTAAAAGGTAACTTTTCATTATCGAAAGAATTAAGTCCTGCAACAATTGCCGATGCTAATTTGGAAGTTTCATTTGTATTCCCATGAATAAATCCGTGTTTTTCCCCATCTCCTGCAAGTGCATCTCTAAAAGTATCGTTAAAAACTGCAATGTTTTGAGAATCAAAGTCAGCTTTAACCACTGCATCTTTTTTTAAATCGGTAAAATTCCATGCTTCTCCCTGTAAGATAAGTTCATTTTTGTTTTCAGGATTGTATGCAAGTCCAACTTTATTTCGAATTTGTTTCATGGTTTCCTTATCGTGAAAACTCATTAGGTCGAATCTAAATCCGTCAATATGATATTCTTTCACATAAAATTTTAGAACATCAATAATGAATTTTCTTACTTGTTTTCTTCTACTTTCTATGGTTGCTCCTGCACCAGTATGACCTGAAATGTTATAGTTTTCGGTATGCCTGTAATAACATCCGGGAGCAATGTTTTCAAATGTGTCGGCAATATATGTGTGGTTAAAAACTACATCCAAAATAACACCTATTCCTGCATCGTGCAATCTTTGCACCATTTCTCTAAATTCAACAATTCTATTGTATGGTTTGTAAGGGTTTGTAGAATATCTGCCTTCAATAGTGAAATAATTCATTGGGTCGTAGCCCCAATTATAATTGCTTTCTTTTGCCGATTTTCCTGTATATTTTTTTTTAAGTTCATTTTGTGTATATGCCTTATTTACAGGCATTAACTGAACATGACTTATTCCAAGTTTTTTTAAATAATCAACATTCTCAGTTAGAGCTTTAAATGTTCCCGCAATTTTATTATCAACATAGTCGGGCTGAATTGAATAGTCTCTAATATTAATTTCATAAGCAATTATATCTGTCTCATTTTCAATATGTTTAAAGTTACTGTAATGCTTTTCAAATTTTGAAGGATATGCTCTGCCGGAGTTTACAGACATTATTACGCCTTTCCCAACATTATCATCTGAACTATTATTAAATACTGCCATTGATTTTGCATAAGGGTCAAGAGCAATTCTTTCTTTTCCGTATGCTGTAATTTTGTACTGATAATAAATTCCGTCTAAAATTAGCAGTCCAACTTCTTTTGGATTTAGTGTAAATTCCCATATACCGGGATATGTTTTTTTAAAAAAAAGAGTTTTTTGTAACTTTAATCTTTCTTGGTTTGGGTTAAATAGTAAAAGTTCAACTTTAACAGCCGGAGGAGACCATATTTTAAAACTTGCAGTATTGTTTTCATTTATTTTTACTCCAAAATCATCTTCATTAGAAAAGAAATTTGTGTCTAAAATTCCGTTTATTTTAGGATTGTAAATAGCAAAGGCTAATTCATTTTTAAATTTAATATAATAATTAACATTTATGTTGAATCTGCCTTTAAGAAATAATTTGTTTTTTTCTTCTGGGAAAATAATCTCAAAATTATTTATTTTAGTGTTAAAATGATTGAATAATTCAATTTTAATATCTTTCGATATGCTCTGTTTAAAAACAACTTCAATCTTGTTTTTTGAAATAAACAATGCCCTAAGAAGTAATTTATTATCTTCTTTGCTAAAAAGATTATACTTGTTTAATTTTTCAAGAGTTAATTGTTGCATCTTTAATAGTAAATTTTTATGTTTACTTTATATTTTATACCGCACTCTAAAAACACCGTCATTAAATGAAGTCGTAGTAATTCTAAAATTAATAATTTCTCTTGTATTAGATATGTGTTTTCCAATGCAAGGGCAATCGTCATAATCTCCTATACTTATTATTCTAACTTTAGGATTGTTTTCTTTTGTTATTCTTTTTAATTTAAAAAGTTTATTTGCATCCTCAAAATTTAATAATTTTTCAGTTACATCTAACTCTTGTGCTATAATCTCTTTAATTGTGTCTTGAATTTGCATTATTTCTGCATCAGTTGGAGCTTTTTTTAGTATAAAATCGCATTTTGATTTTTTTCTTTCAATATGGCATTTTTCCGAACGTTCACAATTAAACATATTAACCATAGTTCTGTTTAATAAATGTTCGGCTGTGTGCATTGGAGCATGATAATTTTTCTTTGCTTTTTGTTCTATCATCTTTTTATAATATTTATAATCTAAAATTTCAACATTAATAGTTTAAAATATTGAAAATTAATCTATTAGTTTAGGTATCAATTTTTATACCAGTTTAGTTTTTTATTTGATAAGTTCAGTCTAAAAAGCTTAGATACTCGAAGAAAAACCCTGTCTGGGTTTGTTAATTGACTATAAATCAGTAATTAAATATTATGGTATTTTGCATATACGACCCTGACAGGGGTTTTTAGATCCAACTCTTTGATGAATATAATATCCTTAACTAGTTTTTGAAGATTATAAATTTTGTATTCGTTTCCAATTTATGAAAAAGAAATTCTTTGCAAAAGCATATCTTAAAAAAGAAAATTATATTTTTGCAATTTTTAAGAATATGTTTTGGGAAGAATACTTTCAATTGATTACGGACAAAAAAGAGTTGGCATTGCTGTTACAGATAGTTTGCAGATTATTGCAAGTGGCTTAACAACAGTACATTCAAAAGATATCTTTGTCTTTCTTGAAGATTACTTTTCAAAAGAAGATGTAGAAACAATTGTAGTTGGTTATCCTGTTACTTTGAAAAATGAAGGAGCACAATCTCTAAGATTTATTAATCCTTTTTTAAAAAAACTTGAAAAAAAATTTCCTGATATTAATATTGAGATATACGATGAACGTTTTACCTCAAAACTTGCAAAACTTGCAATGATTGAAGGAGGAATGAAAAAAAAAGACAGACAAAATAAAGCTCTAACAGATAAAATTGCGGCAACTATAATTTTGCAGTCATTTATGGAGTTTAAAAAAAATAAATTTAGATAAAATATTAAAATGATATTTCCAATACATATAATAGGTTCATCTGTTTTAAGAAAAAAAACAATAGAAATTGATAGTAATTATCCTGATATTCAGAAGTTTATATCGGATATGTACGAAACAATGTATAGCTCCGATGGGGTTGGTCTAGCAGCACCACAGGTTGGTAAAGCAATTAGATTGTTTGTTATTGATGCATCTCCAATGGCAGAAGATGAGCCTGAATTAGAGGGTTTTAAAAGAACCTTTATAAATGCACATATTATTGAAAAATCGGAAGATAAAATTCGATCAGAAGAAGGTTGTCTTAGTATCCCTGAGGTACGAGAAGATGTTTTAAGGTATTCGAGTTTGACAATTGAATATTTAGATGAGAATTTTGAAAAACAAACTGAGGAATTATCCGGAATGGCAGCAGTAATAATTCAACATGAATATGACCATCTTGATGGTGTTCTTTTTACTGACAAAGTTTCTCCGCTCAGGAAAAAATTTTTAAAAAGAAGACTTACTGCTATTGCTAAAGGTAATTTTAGAAAAAAATACAAATTTATTTTAGGCGAAAAATTTAGATAATAGATAAGTATTTGATTGTATCTTATATCTTTATAAAACTCAAATTTTTTATTTTCAAACTATTGGTATTGATGGCTAAATAAATTGTATAGTTTTTGATAATAAATCAATGCAAAAAAAAAATTAATAATTAAATGAGTGAAAAATCAAATATTTGCCCTAAAACTGATAAGTGTCCTCTATTTCAAGGAGAAATGTTAGTGAGCAAAAAAGCACAAGATATATATATGCGAATTTTCTGCAAAGCAGGAGAGAAAGGGAGAAATCGTTGCAGACGTTTTCAATTGGTTAAAGAGGGTTTTAAACCTGCACCAGACATTATGCCAAATGACGACAGAACTGTTGATGATATTATAAAAGATATGTAAAAATTATTATAATTTATTTTTTATAAAGTCATTGATTATTTTCAATGACTTTTCTTTTTCTTCAATAAAACCCATATGTCCGGAATTTTCTAAAATTGAAACATTGCAATTTTCAGGTAAACACATGGTTTTATATATTTCGTATGGAATAAATTTGTCTTTTTTACCTAAAATATATAAAAAAGGGACTTTTATTTTTTCTAAAACCTCCGTTCTGTCAAGCCTGGATTTCATTGTTAAAACAGAGGCAATTGCACTTTTTTTTGAAATTTCTTTTGCAATTTGTTCTCCTCTTTTTATTTCATTTTTAAAAAGATTAAGATTATCTTCAGCAAAAACAGCTTTTGAATGAGTTTTACAAATATCATCTTTTTCTCCATTTTCAATTCTTCTAATTGCTTCGTTTCTAGATTTTATTTTTACATCATTATCAGCAAAAGGTGTTGAATGGAAAAGACAAAAACCGGACATTTTTTCTGGATAGTTCTGTGCAAAAGCCATTGCCACATAACCTCCCATAGAATGACCAACAATAAATGCTTTTTCAATTTTTTCGTGCTCTAATATGTCAATGATAGAATCAGCATTTTTGCACATAGAGTAGGGAGGGGAGTATATTGAGCTATTTCCATGTCCGGGCAAATCAAGTGATATTACTCTGTGATTTTTTGCTAATTCCTTGCTAAAATCAGACCAAGTTTCAGAAGTTTCAAGAAACCCATGAATTAATACAATTACTTTTTCATTTTCTATACCTTCATCTTTGTATGAAACGATAAGATTATTTTTATATATTTGCTTAATCATAAATAGATGTCATTTTTTTTTCAAAAATAAATAAAATATATGAAGTTATATAAAATAGAAACAGGAAATTTAAAATTAGATGGAGGTGCAATGTTTGGAGTTGTACCAAAATCATTATGGCAAAAACTATATCCTGCCGATGAAAAAAATCTTTGCAATTGGGCAATGCGCTGTCTTCTTGTTGTTACAGAAACACATAAAGTGCTTATTGATACAGGAATGGGAACAAAACAGTCTGATAAGTTTTTTAGTCATTATTTTCCTAATGGAGATGAATCCTTAGAAAAATCATTGAAAGAAAACGGATTCAATTTTGAAGATATTACAGATGTTATTTTAACACATCTTCATTTTGATCATGTAGGTGGAGCAGTAAAATATAATGAAAAAAAAGAACTTGTTCCTAGTTTTCCTAATGCAACTTACCATGTAAGCAAAGCTCACTGGGAACTTGCAAATAATCCGAATAGAAGGGAAAAAGCATCTTTTTTAGTTGAAAACTTTGGCGCATTACAGAAATTTAATCAATTAAATTTAATAGAGAAAGAATGTGAGCTTTTACCTGATATTAACATAAAAATATACAATGGTCATACTGTAGGACAAATAATTCCATATGTAAAATATAAAAAAACTAAAATTGTTTTTGGTGCAGACTTATTTCCTTCAACTGCACATTTACCAATGCCATATATAATGGGGTACGATACTCAGCCACTATTAACTCTTAAAGATAAGGAACGCTTTTTTGATGATGCCGTAAAAAATAATTATACTATATTTTTTGAACACGATTTATATAATGAATGTTGTACTTTAAAAAATACCGAAAAAGGCGTAAGACCAAAAGAAACTTTTAGTTTAGAAGAGTTTTTGAAAGATAACTCATAACAATTAAAAATTAGTACGGCTAAAATTTATATGAAATAATGAAAACCAACATTTTTATAATAATATCTTTTTTTCTGTTTTCTTTTGTACCTATTGCTGATGTTAAAAATTCAGGAGGTATAAAAGTTTATAGTGTAAAATATGATTATCAGGCAGATGTAAAAGTATATGTAACTGACTACGATTATCAGGCAGATTTAAAAGTTTTTAGAGCAAATTACAGCTATCAAGCTGATAAACCCGGTATTTGGTATTTTACTGATTATGATTATCAGGCAGATAAGAAAATATATTTTACAGATTATGACTACCAAGCAGACTTGAAAATCTTCTTTGTTAAATATCAATATCAAGCCGGTTGGAATGATAAATCAAAAATGTATCTGCTTTTTTAATTCTTCTGTGCAAAATCGATATAAAAAGACATAGATTTTCATAAATCAAACCTGCAATCTTTCCTTAAAAGGTAAAAATGTCATAAAATCGGCATGATGCACAATATATGCTTCCGTAGTTCTTTTTACCATATTGCCCTCACCGGCGTGCGTTGCAATTATGTGGCAAACTTCTGCAGACACACCGCATTCTTCGGCAATTGAAACACCCGAAAAAGGATGTCTCAAATATTTACCGTATGTTCCTTGAACAGCTTTTCCGTTTTCGTCAAGAACATATTCCAAAAGTTTTCCTACATCAGCCAAAATAGCTCCGGCAATAAGCACATCTATGTTAACGGGCAATTCTCCGTGATAAAACTTGTTTATTTGATTTCCTGCATCTTTGGCAATATGCACCACCGAAACTTTATGTTCCATAAAAGTAACTTTTGTAGGAACAAGCAAAGTAAACGGTATTCTGTTTAAATCATTTGCCGTTAAAACACTTCGCTCCAAAGCAAGTTCCCAAGTTTTTGCCGTTGCTTCCCGCAATTTTTCATCTTTTATCCAAGCGAGTTCTTCGCCCCAAAGTTTTTTTACGTCTTCTTTCATAATTCTAATTTAAAGTTTTGAAATTATTGCATCAGCCATTTGTTTTGTTGAGGCAGCACCATTTTTAATAACATCAGGCTTGCCCCTCATTTTCATCATATCATAGGTTTTCACTTTACCTTCTTCAATTACATCGGCAACTGCTTTTCTTATTTTAGTTGCTTTTTCTTTTTCATCAATAAAATCAAGCATCATACATGCAGACTCAACCATTGCCATCGGATTTACTATTGAAATTTCATAATCTGCATATTTAGGTGCAGAACCATGCGTAGGTTCAAAAACAGCTGTCCCATCTTTACTCCACTGAGCACTACATGCAAAACCTAATCCGCCAATTAAACCGGCAAACCCATCAGAAACAATATCTCCGAACATATTTCCGGCAACTATAACACCGTAATTTTCGGGATTTTTGGTAAGCCACATCATTTGTGCATCAATATTTGTATTCCAAAGTTCAATATTAGGATAATCCTCAGCCTGAATTTTTAATGCCATTTTATACATCATTCCGGATGTTTCTCTAATTACATTAGGCTTTTCTGCAAGAGTAACCGATTTATATCCGTATTTTTTTGCATAGTCAAATGCTGCACGTAAAATATTCTCAGTTCTTTCCTTAGAAAAAATCCTTGTAGATATTGATATTTCTTCTTTTGGAACTTTGCCAAAATTCTTTTTAAATCTTGGGTGCGACATAAATGCTTCATACACATTATTACCTGGATTAGTCCATTCAACTCCACCATATAAGCCTTCTGTATTTTGCCTAAAAATTACAACATCAACCAAAGGTTCTTCAATCTCATTTTCTTTTCCTCTCCTAATAAAGTTTAAAGGATTGCCTTTGTATGTTTTGCAAGGTCTTGCACAAATTTCCAAACCGAAATGCTGACGCAAGCCCACAATAGGGCTTGAATAAACCAAAGCTTTCTCTTTCAGTTCCGGGGCAAGTTCTTCAAATGCTTCGTCTTTGGGTTTTGAAGTAATAGCACCGAACAATGCAATTTTATGTTTTTCCAACAAATCAATTGTTCTTTGCGGAAGCGGATTTCCTTCTTTCTTCCAAAATTCCCAACCTATATCACCTTCAATATATTCGGCATCAAAACCTGCGGCATCAAGTACTCTTAAAGTTTCATCGAGAACGGCTCTTCCTATTCCGTCTCCGGGTAAAGTTACAATGGTTCTTTTTGACATATCATTTGAATTTATTTGATTTTAATAAAATTTTCGTAAATTTATAATTTTTAAAACAAATCAAAAATTCATTCTTAAAAAATGAGATAAATATGCTAAAAAACACAATATTAATCAGCTTTTTTTTGTTTAGTTTTATTTTCTTGCATCATTTCACAAAAGCACAACACATTGATTGTTATACTATTGCAGCAGGAAAAAATACAAGTATCGACGGCTCGGTTACGGTCGGACACAACGAAGACGACGGCGGACCCGAAATGCTTGTTAATTGGTTTAAAGTCGGTTCAATAAAATACAAAAAAACAGATTCTTTAACTTTGTTAAACGGAACAAAAATTCCGCAAATCGGAAAAACATTTTCATATATTCGCTTTCAAGTTATGAAACAGAAATTCGGCGATGCTTATTTAAACGAAAATTCGGTTTTAATATGCTCGGATGCCTGTGCTTCGAAAGAAGATACCGCAAAAGGAAATATTGGATATTTTTTGCGAAAAATTATTGCCGAACGTGCAACAAGTGCAAAAAATGCAGTTAAACTTGCCGGAAAACTTATTGAAAAATACGGTTACGAATCTTCCGGCAGAACTTATACGATTGCTGATGCCGATGAAGTTTGGATGCTCTCCGCCGTAAAAGGAAAACATTGGATTGCAAAACGTATCCCCGATAATGAAATTGCAATAATTCCGAATTACTACACAATTCAAGAGATTGATTTACAAGACACTGCAAACTTTCTTGCTGCTCCGGACATTATTGAATATGCCGAAAAAAGGGGCTGGTATAATCCCGAAAAAGACGGCAAATTTAATTTCCGAAAAGCATACGGCGATTCTGCCTGCAATATTGCCGATTATAATATTCCGAGACACCTTGCCGGAATAAATTTTCTGTCTGAAAAACAATATACCGAAAACGATATTTTGCCCTTTTCATTCAAACCGAAAAAAAAGATTTCCGGAAAAGATATAGAAAAAATACTGTCAAGCCATTACGAAGGTACAAAATTTTGCCGTTTACCGGAAAATAAAAATCCGCATCAAAATAAAGTCAGAGGAATTTGCACTGCAACAACCCAATACAGTTTTGTTGCCCAATTACGAAGTAATATGCCGGCAGCTGTCGGTGCGTTAATGTGGATTGCACCCTACAACGGTTGCCTGTTTCCGTATATTCCGGTTTATTTCGGCATTTACAATACAAACGAAAAAGTTCGGTTTAAAGATTATAAAAATGCCGAGAGATTACAATTTGAAAACGATAAAAACAATCTTGACTCATTTCCGAAACATTCCTATTACACTTTCAACCAATATGTTAAGTTCATTGAACAAAATTATCCCGAACGCATTGAAGAAGCCCGTATTTTTAAAAATTTAACAGAAAAAATACTTTCAAGAAATCAAAAAAATCTTGAAAAATCGGTTCTCGAAGTTTATAAATCTTATTCCGATGATACAAAAAAAATTCTTACCGACTATTGCAATCGATATTTTGATAATATTTTAAGAATTTCAAAACAAATTATGAACAAATAAAGTTAATTATTATTGAGACAGTCAAAAATTAACTTCTATTATATTCAGGGCAGACTCACACTCTGTTAAAATCTGTTAAAAGTAATAATTTGCTTTAAACCGTGTCACGTTTTAACGTGTCACGATAACATTAATTTTAGATTTATACATTTTATTAGTTTCATTATTCTTAAAACCTTAGTTTGAATTGTTAAATAAAATAAATTGTGTTGAAAAATAAAAGTATGAGTTTGCCCTGTATTATATTTTTCATTCATATCCTATTAAAAATATTAAAATCTATATTTTACACAGTTTTTTTATTTAAAAAATGTTCTTAACTTTGAAACACAATATTTTATATTAGAAGATATCGTTTCAATATCAAAAGAAAATATTATGTTGCTATTTTCAAAAAGACAGTTTAAACTGTATTCTATCTTTATTTTTATTATTATTTCTTCGTGTAATAAAAATGAAATCGAAGATAATTTTCTAATAAAACAAGCTGATTCACTATTTTTATCCGGGAAGATTTATTCAGAAGATTCATTAAATCAACATAAAGCTTTGATACTTTTTAAAAAAGCTCTTAAAAATTATATTAAAACAAATAATCAAGAAAAAATTGCAAAAACATATCAATATATCGGATATACCTACGATTATGAAGAAAAATACGACTCGGTTATTCTTTATCATAAAAAAGCATTAAAGATAAATTTTGAAATTGATGATAAAAAAATGGCAGCAATT
Organism: uncultured Chlorobiota bacterium; assembly: GCA_947311445.1. Taxonomy (GTDB): domain Bacteria; phylum Bacteroidota; class Bacteroidia; order Bacteroidales; family JAADGE01; genus JAADGE01. The sequence goes on from CAMZKV010000101.1 coordinate 11,880, forward strand.
TCGAATAATAATATAGGAATTGCATATACTATAATGGGCAATTTAGATTCAGCTTACTATTATTATTATTCAGGTATAGAATTAACAGAAGAAACACAAGACACAATTGAGTTTATAGAATTATATCAAAATCTTGGAATTTGTTATGATTATGGCGGTAATTTTCAAAAAGCCATTGAATGTAACCTTAAAGCATTGGAATACAGCGAAAAAATAAACTACAATACTAGCATTGTTAGTTTGAATTTGCATATTGCACAATATTATAATAATATAAATGACACATTAAAAGCTGAAATTTACTGCTCACAGGCATCAGAAAAGATAAAAAATATTAAAAATGCTTATACAAAAGCTGGGTTCTACAATACTCTTGGAGAATTATATCTCAGCAAAAAAGAATATGATAAAGCAAAAAAATATTTTTATGAAACTATAAAAATAAGTAAAAAAACAAATTACAAAAGAGGTATTGCGGCAGCCTATGTTAATTTGGCATTAATATCATTAGAACAAAAACAATTAAAAGAATCTGAAAAATATGCAGAGAAAGCAATAGAATTAGAACTTTCTATTGATGATATAAGCGGAGTAATTTCTTCGTTGGTTTGTCTTTCAAAAGTATTAACCAAGCAGAATAAAACGGAAAAAGCACTTTATAATCTAAATAAAGCAAAACAATTATCGAAAAAAAACGGTTTATTAGAAAATCTGCCCGATATTTATTATCATTATTATCAAATTTATAAATTAAACAATAATTTTGAATCTTCACTTAAAGAATTTGAAAAATATTATAAACTAAAAGACAGTTTAAATAGCATTAAATTAAAAGAAAAAGTTGCTGAAATTGAAACAAAATATAGAACTGAGAAAAAGCAACATAAAATTGATTTATTAAATAAAGAAAACAGAAACAAACAGAAACAAATATTAATTCAATTTTTACTGATTGGAATTTTTCTTATTAGTGCAGTATTTAGTGTTTATTCTTTTTTCCAATTTAAAAAAAGAAAATCTGCCGAAATTGAAAAGATGCAAAATGATATTTACGAATATCTTACACAAATTGAAAATATCAAAAAATATTCAAAAAAAACAAAACTTGAAGCAAAAAATGAAATAATTAAAGTTGTAAATCAATTTGATTTAACTGAAAGAGAAAGAGATGTTTTATTTTTAATTGCAGACGGTTACAGTAATAATGAAATTGCAGAGAAATTATTTATTTCTTTAAGTACAGTTAAAACGCATATTTCAAATATTTTTTACAAATTAGACGTAAAAAACAGAATTGAAGCAATAAAAAAGACAAATTTTTTGTAAAAAACACACTTTCCACACAAAATCATACTTTAGTATGAGATAAAAATAATATGTTTTCTATTAATTTGATGTAAATTTTATTTACTAATTTAACATCAAAATTATGAAGAACAAAAAAAACTTTTTTTTATTAGTTGTATTTTTTCTTTCAATGGGAATAATGCAAGCACAATGGACACAAACAGGAAATACCATAAGCGGAGAAAATAACGATGATTGGTTTGGAATTTCAGTAAGTTTAAGTTCAGATGGCTCAACACTTGCTGTTGGAGCAGCAAGAAATGATGACGGAGGTGAAAATGCAGGACATGTAAGAGTGTTTAATAATGTGGGCGGAACATGGACGCAAATAGGAAGTGACCTTGATGGTGAAGCACCCGACGACTGGTACGGATATTCTGTTAGTCTAAGCTCTGATGGATCTATTCTTGCTGTAGGTGCAAGGCATAATGATGCTAATGGTAATAATTCAGGAAAAATCATTATTTATGAAAATCAAGCAGGAACTTGGACGCAAATTCATGATCTCTATGGAACTAGCAACAATGAACAATTTGGTGTTTCGGTTAGTTTGAGTGCCGACGGAACTATTTTTGCAATAGGTTCTCCTTTTAACGATAATACAAACGGTGCAGGAGCAGGAAAGGTAAAGATTTACAAAAAGATAACTTATGGGGCATTGTTATTAGGGCAGATATTTGGCGAAGCGGCAGGTGATGAGTTTGGCAGATCTGTAAGTTTAAGTGCAGACGGAAATACTCTTGCTGTTGGTTCAACATATAACGATGGTTCTGCAACAGATGCTGGTAATGCAAGAATTTTTCATTATGACGGAACAAATTGGCTACAAATAGGGAATAATATCAATGGCGAAGCGGCAGGTGATATTTTTGGTTATTCTGTAAGTTTAAGTGCTGATGCTTCAACTATTGCAGTAGGAGCTGCTCATAATGACGATGCAGGGAATGATGCTGGTAGTGTACGTATTTATGAAAATCAAAGCGGAAATTGGGTGCAAATTGGAGATGATATTGATGGAGAGGAAGCTCTTGACAATTTTGGTATTTCAGTTAGTTTAAACAACGATGGTTCAATAGTGGCAATTGGAGCATATAAAAATGATAATGAAGGAGGAGCTGCTGCAGGCAGCGTTAAAATATTTGAAAATCAAGAAGGTACATGGACGCAATTAGGTGCAAATATTAACGGAGCCGGTTCTATGGACAATGCAGGATCTTCTGTTTGTTTAGATGCATCGGGGTCGGTAGTTGCAATTGGTTCTCCATACCTATTTACTGCTGATGCTTCGGCTGGCTCGGCAAGAGTCTTTTCATATACTCCCGTTAATGTTGAAAGTTTGCAACAAAAAAATATTTTAATTTATCCTAATCCTTCAATCGGAATTTTTAAAATAAACACAAAGAATAAGTTAAAAGTTACAATTAGCGATATTTCCGGAAAAATAATTAAACAATTCTTTACAGCTAATGCAGAATCTGAAATTGATATCTCTGAAAATGCTGCCGGAATATATTTTGTAAAATTTCAATACAAGGATTTTGTTGAAACCACAAAAATAATAAAAAAATAAATTTTTCTTACAAACTTAAAAAAAGCCAAGCAATTTTGTTTGGCTTTTTATTTTTGTAATATTTTGCTAAGCAATAATGAACAATAAATTTGGGCTTGCTGAGAAGAAAAATATTTATAATAAATGCAAAGGAAATAACAGTTATGAGTTTGGTTTAAAAAGCGACGGCTTGAATGTTTTATTAAATAATCAGATTTTAAACATCTTGATATTCAGTATATTATGCAATCGAGCCATCGCTAAATTTCATGATTTTTTGTTTTTAAACTGGACTTAATAATCCAAACTAAGGTTTTTTGGAGTAATAAAACTAATAAAATATAAAAATAAAAAATTAATGTTATCATGACACGATTTAAAACAAATTAATGCTTTTAACAGATTTTAAACAAAGTGTGAGTTTGCCCTGCTAAAAAATAAGATTTTTTTTAATCTGCAATAAAATACCTAATTTTGAGGAATATGCTAAAAAACACAAAAAAATGAAGATATTTTATAAATTGTTAATATTTACAACAGCATTTTTACTATCTCTAAATAATTATGCTCAAGAACTAGAAACAGTTATACAAAGAGGGCATCTTGGAGCAGTAAAAATTGCGGTTTTTAGTCCGGATGGAAAATATATTGTTACAGGAGGAAGAGATAAAACTGCAAAACTTTGGGAAGTTGCTACCGGAAGAGAAATGAGAACTTTTCTTGGACATGAAGGAACCATTAGAGCTATCTGTTTTTCGGCAGATGGAAAGACAATTGCAACAGGAGGAACCGATAAATTAGTAAAACTTTGGAATGTTGAAAATGCTAATTTAATAAGAACTTTTAACTTCAACACTAAAAAATTTTCGAGAACTAGCATCAGTTCTATTGCAATAACATCTGATTACAAATATATTATAATTGGACATATTGACGACAAAGTTGCAATTTACAATATTGAAACAGGTAAATTTGTACGAGATTTTAAAGTTAATCCCAACACAAGTACAGGTTCAGGAATAAATATTGAAATAAGCAAAAATAATAAAAACATTTTAGTTTCGGGAGATAACAGAAAAGCAGACATTTTTGATTTTGATACAGGAAAGAAAAAACAAACTTATAAATCTGTTTTAAAAGGAAGTTGTGGAGGATGCGGAACTTATGCAAAGTTTAGCCCAGATGAAAAATTCATAGTATTGGGCGGAAATAATGGTCCGTTAGTATTATTTGATGCAAAAAAAAGAGACATAATTAGAACTTACAAAAAGAAGATTGATGGTGTAAATTCAATTGATATAAGCCCCGATGGAACAAAAATTTTATTATCAGAAAGAAAAATAATTTCAATTTTTAATACAAGAACAGGTAAATTAATAAAAAAGATAAAAGCACATAAAAAAGAAATTAATTATGCTGAATTTAGTGCAGATTCTAAATATATTATTTCAGCAAGCGATGATGGAACTGCTGTTATTAGAACAGCTTCAAATGGAAAAAAAATACAAACATTTACCGGCTTTTTAAACTCTAATGATAATGGAACAAAGCTTAACAGAGAAGAATATTGGGAGTTTTGGGAAAGAACATATTTTGATTACAAAACCAATATAAAACTTAGCCCAAACGGAAAACTTATAGTTATTGGAAAAAAAGATTCCATTGCAAAAGTTCTTGATTTTGAAACAGGAAAAAAAGTATTTGACCTAAAAGGACACTCCGGTGCAGTTATTTGCTTTGATTTCTCGCCTGATGGAAAAACAATTGCAACAGGGAGTACAGATAAAACCATAAAATTATGGAATGCTCAAAATGGAAATCTAATAAAAACCCTTAAAGGACATTATGGAATGATATTATCAATTCATTTTGATAAAACTGGA
>CAMZKV010000102.1 GCA_947311445.1 uncultured Chlorobiota bacterium
ATAAATGGACAATTAATTTATCAAACTAACAAGTCTGATAATGTTATTCAAATTGATTTAAGTAATAATTCAAAAGGTATTTATTTTATAAAAATAATAACTGATGAAGGAATAATTACAGATAAATTAATTTTAAAATAATAAAATATTATTTCTAAAAAAAACGTCTTTAATTAAATTTAAAGACGTTTTTTTTATTTTATTAAAAAATTATCGAATATAATTACAAGCAAAATATCAATATTAAACAAGAGCTATAGTGTTGAAATATAATATAATTAAATATAATATAATTGCAGTCTGGCTAATTATTATATTTTCCGACTAAGAAAAATATCATTTAATTGAGTAAAAAAATTTATTCCTTACAACATCTTTCTATAAACTTTATTTCACATATGCTATATAATCATAAATTTGCACATATTTGTAAAAATATCTTTTTAAACATGAATATAATTTATCCTGAAAATTTTGAAATTAAAACGGAATTTTCTAAAATAAGAGAAATTATAAAAGAACATTGTCTGAGTAAACCCGGAAAAGATAAGGTTGACAAGATGGTATTTTTAACAGAAATTGAAGAAATTGAAAAGTTATTAAATTTAACATCCGAATTTAAAAACATAATAGAACTCAATAAGAATTTTCCTGTAAGCTATTTTATTGATACTAAATCGTATTTTGAGAAAACAGAAAGTATAGGAACTTACTTTTCAGCAAAGGAACTATTTGATATTGTAAGATCATTAAATACTATAAAATCAATATTAAACTTCTTTAAAAATGAAGAAGAAAACAAATACCCAACATTAAGAAAACTTACAAAAGAAATATCATTGTTTCCTTTTGTAATTCAGAGAATAGACTCAGTAGTAGATAAATACGGAAACATTAAAAATAATGCATCGCTTGAACTTTCTAGAATAAAGAATGATCTTTCAAACAAACAATCAAAAATTTCAAATGCCGTTCATCGAATTTTAAAAAAAGAAATTGCTTCTGGGAATGTTGATTCTGATGCAGAAATAACGGTAAGAGATAATAAATTATTAATTCCTGTTGAGTCCAAAAATAAAAGAAAAATTCAAGGAATTATATTTGACGAATCTGCAACAGGAAAAACTGCATACATTGAACCTATTGAGGTTGTTTCATTAAACAACGCAATAAAAGAACTTCAATTTGCCGAAAACAGAGAAATAAGAAAGATTTTAACAAACCTTACAGATGACATAAGACCATATTTTAATGATTTGAAAGTTTCTTATAATTTTATGGCAAATATAGATTTCATAAGGGCTAAGGCTAAGTTTTCAATTGACATTGAGGCTGTTAAACCAAATTTAACAAACAAAAACCTCATAGAATTCTATAATGCAAAACACCCTTTACTTTTTTTAGCTTATCAAAATACAGGTAAAAAAGTTATTCCTTCAAATATTAAATTAACTGATGAACAAAGAATTATAATAATTTCCGGACCAAATGCAGGAGGCAAATCTGTAAGTTTAAAAACTGTTGCTATTTTGCAATATATGCTACAATGCGGATTACTAATCCCAGTTTTTGATTTCTCTGTTGCCGGAATTTTTAATAAAATTTTTATTGATATTGGAGACGAGCAATCAATTGAAAATGACCTAAGTACGTATAGTTCCCATCTAAAAAACATGAAGTTCTTTACAGAAAATTCAGATTCTCAAACATTAATTCTTATCGATGAATTTGGAACAGGAACAGAACCAATGCTTGGTGGTGCAATTGCAGAAGCCGTTTTAGAAAGCATACACAAAAGCAATGCAAAAGGAATTATTACAACACATTATACTAACCTAAAACACTTTGCAGACAATAATGATGGAATAATAAATGCTGCAATGCTCTATGATAATGAAAAAATGCAACCTTTATATAAAATTGATCTAGGAAAACCCGGAAGCTCTTTTGCTTTTGAGATTGCTGAAAAAACCGGCTTAAAACAAAGTATATTGGAAAATGCTAAATCGAAAATTGATAAAAATAAACTAAATTTTGAAAAAGCCCTAAAACAAACACAAAGTGAAAAAAGAAAATTAAAAAAAAGTAAGCGTAATATAAGAAACACTGAACTTAATTTAAGAAACACACTTATAAAATATGAAGATGAACTTGAAAATTTATTATCTAAAAAGAAAACAATTTTAAAAGAAGCAAAACTTGAAGCAGAAGAAATTTTAAAATCTGCAAATAAAACAATTGAAAAAACAATTCTTAATATTAGAAAAGCTAATGCCGAAAAAGAACAAACAAAAAAACTCCGTAAAGAATTAAATACATACATAATTGAAGAAAAAGAAAAACAAATACTTCAAGATGAAAAAATAAACAGAAAAATACAGAAACTTAAAGAAAAAAAGAAAAAAAGAAAAAAACAAGAAACAAATACAACAGATGAAATTCTAACTCCAAAAGAAATAAAAGTTGGAGATTATGTAAAAATTATAGGTATGAATACAATTGCCGAGGTAAAATCAATTTCAGGCAAAAAAGTTACGGTTATTACTAATAATATGCAATTGAATATTGATAAAGAAAAATTAGAATTATCAACACAAAAAAAGAAAGCAAATAAAAAAACAAGTGTAAAAGTATTTAGAAACACAGATATTGAAAATGTAAGTATATTTGAGCAACTTGATGTTAGAGGTAAACGTGCAGATGAAGCTTTATTTGCTGTAACAAGATATATTGATGATGCAATTGTTAAACAAACCCAACATTTAAAAATTCTTCATGGTACCGGCAATGGAATATTGAGGCAAATTATAAGAGATTATTTGCGTACTAACCAGCTAGTTAAAAAATTCAAAGACGAACGTATTGAAGCAGGAGGAACAGGAATAACATTAATTGAATTAGATTTATAAATCTTTTTAAACTCAGAAGTTTCAATTCTTCATTTTTTTTACAGTTTTTTACAAAAAGATTTCAAATCTTAAATTCCAAACATATTAATTTCAATACACAAAAAAAGTTTGTTATCAAACATATTAAATCCACAATCTTTATCCTAAAAAACAGTTATTTAAAGAATAATAATTTATAATTTTGCATAATATTTAAAAAGCAAAAAAACTATGGATTTAATTAATAACATAAAAGAAAAAGCAACAAAACTTAATATGCGAATTGTGTTGCCTGAAAGTCATGACGAAAGAACTTTAAAGGCAGCAGAAATAGCTTATAATGAAAAACTTGCAGAAATAATTCTAATAGGAAACAAAGAAAAAATTCTTAAAGATTCCGAAAACTTAGGATTAAAAAACATCAAAAATATAGAAATTATAGATTTTGAAACATATTCTAAAATTGATGAATATGCCATGCTGATGGTTGAATTAAGAAAACATAAAGGTCTAAAAAAAGAACAAGCAATAGAGCTTCTTAAAAACCCTTTGTATTTAGCAGTTTTAATGATTAAAGCAGGAGATGCCGACGGAGAAGTTGCAGGTGCAGCAAACGCAACAGGAAATGTTTTAAGACCTGCATTTCAATATGTAAAAACAATGCCAGGAATAAGTGTAGTTTCAGGAACATTCTTAATGTTTACAGACGATAAACAATTTGGCGAAGATGGTCTTATGCTATTTGCAGACTGTGCAGTACACCCTGACCCAACAGCTGAAGAATTAGCTCAAATTGCAGTTTCAACAGGAAAAACAGCAAGAGCAATAGCAGGAATTGAACCAAAAATTGCAATGCTTAGTTTTTCAACAAAAGGAAGTGCAAAACATCCATTAGTAGATAAAGTTGTGGAAGCTACTAAAATTGCAAAAAAATTGGCTCCCGGTATGCAAATTGACGGTGAAATGCAAGCAGATGCTGCAATAGTAACATCAGTAGGTAATAAAAAAGCCCCTGAAAGCAAAATTGCAGGAAAAGCCAATGTTTTGGTATTCCCAGATTTACAATCCGGAAATATTTCTTATAAACTAGTTCAACGAATTGCAAAAGCTGAAGCAATAGGCCCTATATTACAAGGTATGGCAGCACCAATAAATGATTTATCAAGAGGATGTTCTGTTAGTGATATTGTAAATCTTATTGCAATAACAGCAAATCAAGCCGGAAACAAATAAAATTATTAAAAAACATAAAAAGTTTAACAAATAAACAGAATTTAAAATGTCTGAAATTTTAACTGAAAAAATAGAAGAATTTCGTTTAAGTGAAAACGCAACACATAGAATGAAATTTTCAAAAGTAGGAGTTGTAGGCTGTGGAACAACAGGACAACAAATAACTTTAATGATTGCAAGTAGAGGAATTGAAGTTATTTTTCTTGAACTAAATCAAGAATTAATTGATGAAGCTTTTGAGGAAATGGGCGAAGCACTTAATGAAAAAATAAATCATTGGGGGCTAACAAAAAATGACGAAAAACTTATTTTATCCCGAATAAAAGGAACATTATTGTATGAGGATTTTAAAGACTGCGATTTAGTTATAGACTCAATCCTTTCAAAAACAAGAGAATTTAGTAAAGATATAAGACAAGGTGTTTTTAAAAACATAGAAGAGCATGTAAGTAAAACTGCTATAATTGCAACAAACTCAACATCTTCTGTAATCACAGAATTATCAGCAGAACTTAAGCATAGAGAAAGATGTGTAAGCCTTCATTTTTCTACAACAGCACCTGATGCTCAAATTGTTGAAGTTGTTAAAGGACTATATTCAACAGAAGAAGTTTGTGAAAATATTCGTAAATTTTTAAAATTAATAAATAAAATACCTGTTGCTGTTGAAGAATCTCCCGGCCTTCTTAGTGTTAGGCTAGGAGTAAGCCTTATTTCAGAAGCCTGTGATTTATTAATGGAAGGAGTTGGAACAAAAGAGGATATTGATTTTGTTATGAAAAAAGGAATGGGAATGCCTCTTGGACCTTTTGAAATGGCAGATAAAATTGGTTTGGAACGTGTTGTACGTTGGATGGATGATTTATATAATGAGTTTGGTGACAGGAAATATAAACCTTCTCCTCTAATAAAGAAACTAGTAAGAGCAAAACATTATGGACGTAAAACTTGCGAAGGATTTTATAGATATGATGATTTAGGGTACAAACTAAAAGACCAAAATCAAAAAGTTGTTTGTACACAAGTGTAACAGAGTACTTTTAGACATTTTTAAAACTTTTAAATAATAAAATAAAGCTATTTGTTTATGAAACAATTTAGCAATGAAACAATATAAATAATGAAAATATTAGTATTAAACTGTGGAAGTTCATCAATAAAATTTGAATTCTTTAACATGGAAAATGAAACAGTATTGTCAACTGGTGTTGTTGAAAAAGTTGGCATGAAAGGTTCTTTTTTAATGTTAAATAAACCAAACGGAGATAAAGTTAAATTTGAAGGGGATGTTCTTGATCATAAAATAGGAGTAGAATATATTCTAGGTGTTTTAAGCAGTGAAAAACATGGTGTATTAAAAAATCTTGATGAAATTCAAGCAGTTGGACATAGAGTTGTTCATGGAGGAGAAGACTTTAGTGGAAGTGTATATATTAATGATGAAGTAATTGAAGTTCTTGAAAAAAATGTTGAACTTGCACCTCTTCATAACCCTGCAAACCTCAAAGGAATATACGCATTGCAGACATTACTACCAGAAATTCCGCAAGTTGCTGTTTTTGATACAGCTTTTCATCAAACAATGAAACCAAAAGCATACATGTATGGAATACCTTATTCTCTTTATAAAAAATATAAAATTAGAAGATATGGCTTTCATGGTACAAGCCACAGATATGTATATAAAAGAGCTTGTGAGATTTTAAATTTAAAAAATAACAATAAAAAAATAATTTCATGCCATCTTGGAAACGGAGCATCAGTTGCAGCAATTGTTAATGGAAAATCTGTTGATACATCTATGGGGTTCACGCCAGTTGAAGGATTAATTATGGGAACTCGTGCAGGAGACCTAGATATAGGTGCCTTAACTTATATTATGAGAAAAGAAGAAATTGGCGTTGAAACATCTTCAATACTTGTAAATAAATTTAGTGGAATGTTGGGAATTACTGGAGTATCTTCCGACATGAGAGAAATTGAAGAAAAAGCAGAAGAAGGACACGAAAGAGCAAAATTAGGATTAGAAATGTATGCTTACAGAGTTAAAAAATATATTGGCTCTTATGCGGCAGCAATGGGAGGTGTTGATATACTGATATTTACCGGAGGAATAGGTGAAAATGCAGTAGAACTTCGTACAGAAATTTGTAAAGGTTTAGATTTTATAGGCTTAGAACTAGATGAAGAAAAAAATAAAGTAAGAGGTAAAGAAATAATTATATCAAAAAATACGTTCAAATCTAAAATTCTTATTGTACCTACAAATGAAGAACTCGTAATTGCACAGGATACTTTTGAAATTATAAAACAAATATAATATACTGCGATATACAAATCTATTGAAAGCATAAAAGAAACCTTGTCAATTACTGAAATTGTTTTAACTAAATAGTGTCTGTTTATAAAATTAATCCTTATTGAAACAATTCTAGACGCACCAAAAAACATTGACACTCAAAAGCATAGCTATAATTAAGCACAATATTTAATATTATTAACATTGTTGTCTGAAAAGTAAAAAAACCTGGCTTAAAATCAAAATATTATTATACAAAAAAGACCTGTAAAATTACAGGTCTTTTAATTTTGTTATGAAATTTATATTAATTATTCAGAAGAATATCTTTCTCTGTAAAGTTTAGAATTTTCTTTTCTTTTTGCAACTTCCTCAGCACTCATTTTACCAAGATACCATTTGTGCATTTCACTGTTTAATATTTTATTAAGTTCAGCTTCAACTTCTCTTGCTTCTTTAACTTTGCCTACTTTTTTTGCATGAGCAATCACTTCTTTTATTTCCGGTACCATTTCTATATACCACCTTTCAGCAACTTCAAAATTACCATGCCATTGAGTATAATCAGGTCCCATCATTGAAGCTCCGTGTCTTGCTCTTCTTCCTTCATGATGCCATAATAAGAACCAAGTCCATTCTAGTTTCTCATCAAAAGCAACAGGGGTCAACATTTTTCTTTCTTTTAGCATTTTCATTAACTTAAGTCCAGGTTTTCCAAATTTATCATTATACATTTCAACCTGACTATCAAATTGAGTATAAAAATTATTAGTGAAATTTTCCATATGACACTGAGCACAAACATCTTTCATATTATCTCTTCTTTGTTCCCAAGTTAAGAAATGATCTGGAAGTTCTTTACCTATTTTCTTATACTTCTTTATCATTGAAGCATCAATTTTTTCAGATACTTTTGGTCTTAATGTCCAACTAATACGAGCACCAACTTCATGTGTAATCTCTTGATTGGGAGTTGCACTCATATGGCAAGTTGCACAAGTAGGAGCAACATTATAATCTTCTCCAACAATCCAAGGTTTAGCATCCATATTCATTTTTTCTCTATATGCACGATATGCAATTCCGTGTTTAGATTCGTTATAAATTTCAATTTGTGGATGGTCTGGTCCCATATGGCATTTACCACAGTTCTCGGGTTGACGTGCTTGGAAATTATCAAACTTATGTCTTTGGTGACAAGCAGAACATGAACCTTTTGAACCATCTAAATTGATTCTTCCAACACCAGAATTTGGCCATGTTTTAGGATGATACATTGGTATTCCATTTTCATCTTTTTTAACTTCACCTTTATCATCTTTTAAAAACTCTAATCTTGACCCATGACATTGCCAACATCCATTTGATGCGGCTGGATTCATATCATGATAAGAAGCATGTCCTTCAATAACTTCTGCAAGAACATTATCAAGAGAGCCCATAATCATACCAGCATCAGCATGATGACTATTTTGGAATTCTTTTGACTCTTTTGGATGACAAGTTCCACAGTCATTTGGAGATACAACAGTTGCAATTGTGTATCCTTCGTGCGTGAATGCGTCTAAATCATCTTCATTTGCTTTATGACAAGCAAGACAACCAACTCCAACTTCTGCATGACGACTCATTTCCCAGTCTTCTGTAATAACTTTCCCATGGTTTGTTTCTCCATGACAACTGATACATTTTTCTGTATCTGCATCCATTTTGATTTCATGTTTTTCTTTCTTGTTTACTCCTTCTGTTGTTTCATTTGAGCAGGAATAGATTAATGTCCCAACCAAAATAAAACTTAAAAATCCTAAAACAAGTGTTTTGAAATTAAATAGTTTACTCATAATGTAAATAGTTTAATGATTATAAAATATATTAAAGTAGTTTCGTACCGAAATATAGAATTAATTTACTTCTTAAACAAGAACATGAAATGGGATGAATAATTTATTTTTACCACTTTACTTTAACAGTCTATATGTCAACACTATAACCTTATTTAGATTTCTTTTAAATTAGTATTTTTTATAAAAAACCCTATTTTTTTTAATATTTCTTTTTCAAATCGCCTTGGTAAACAATGTCTTTTGCATTTGCATTTTCATCGTTCATCCAAGTTGGTATATTATCTCCAATATTTTCACGTAATTTGTCAAGTTCATCTTCACTATATGAATACATCATTTCAGCTGAAATAATATGAGGAAAACTTTGAATTTCAGTAAGTTTATTAATTTCCTCCTCTACTCCACTTCCCTCAACAGTAATAATAATCCTGCCTTTTTCATCATGCAAATGATATTCGCATAAATCACTTTCTTTTAATGATGTTATTACTGTTTTTAAATTCTCTGGTCTTGTTTGCACAACTATGCTAGATAATGTCATATTTATTTTTAAAATTTTTAATTAATTTAAGTTCCAGAACATAATGTATTTATCCTCACTTGAACTTATCATTTTTTTATTTGATAAAAACTGAATTTTTGTTAATGTGCTTTTTTGTCCTATTAATTTATGTAATATTTCTCTTGTTTCTGTATTAAATACATAAATATCATTGTTTTCATTTGCAGGAAATGCACCAAAAATACCATCTTCTGAAAGTCCTACACAGTAAACCAAAAAATCTGCTTCAATATAGTATTCTTCTTTGCCCCACCTGTAAACGGAAACTCTCCTATCCTGCCCTGCACCAATAAAAGTCATTTTATTATAGCAAACTTTGTAAACATTATCAAGATTTTGCCCTTGAAAAATTTTAATAGTATTTCCATTAAATGAATTTAGCATTCTTATTTTACCACTTTCTTCACATGTAATTGTTAATTTTCGTGTTATATCGTTAGTAAAGTCAGAAAAAACAGAAGTTGAAAGTTGCTTTCTATAAATTTGTTCGTTAGTTTTAAAGTTATATAGAATTATTTCATTACTTAAAAGTCCTAGCATTATTATATCTTGTGTAATAAATGATGTTCTTTTTATCATTAATTTATCTTTTTGCGAAAATATTTTTATTAGTTTTTTTTCAGAATAAATATAAATATCTCTATACCCTGCATCTCCTTGCACAGTAAGAAGAATTGCCTTGTTACTTTTTAGTTTATCTATTGAAAAAATTTTGGGTGCTATTAAATCTCCGGCAAAATCTTTTATTTTAGGAAGAGAAATTTCACTTATTCTTTTTTTTGTTTTAATATTAAAAATATCAACAACTCCTGCATCGGTTGCTGCATATAAAATATTATCTTCAATAATAAAATCATATACACCTCCACTTGCTTTTAGGCTATAACTAGGAGTAGTTGCAAATAATATAATTGAAAAAAAAACTAAAAAAACTAAAAGTAAATATTTGTTCATAAAACTAAAATAACAGAGTTGCAAAGATATATTTACAACTCTGGATTTACAAAAAATATTCAATAAATATATAATCCCTAAAATCCGAAAGTTTATATCTAATTAACTGATAGTCAGGGCGTGAATTATTAAAAATAGCGAATTGCTATTTGTTATAACTTACTATTAATCAGCTTATTCACACCCTGACTTGCGGATTTAAGGAATATCAATAAATTTTAAAATAAACAAAAATTATTTAACTCCCTCTGTTATAACATCTTTCAAGTTTGATTTTTTCTTAGCATTTTCATCTCTAAATTCCGCTTTAAAATTGTTTTTAACATCAAGTGTTGCATTTGTTTGTGTTACATGACATTGCTCACAATTATATCTTGCTTTATTTAAGTTCTCGCCTAAATCTTTTGCAGTTGTAGAATTACTTTTATTATCATCAGAATATGCTTTAACTTTTCCTGCAACAGTTTTTATTTCCGGACGATAATTAACAAAATGAGATGGTGCCATTGGTGTGGCATTCATTGCTTTGGCAACACTTGGCAAATGACATGCTAAGCAGGCATTGTTTTTTTGAGTAATTGGAAAAAAACCGTCTGTTTTGTGAGGAATTGTTGGAGGTGCATTTTCAAAAGCTCTTTCACCCATTTCATTTTGACCGGGAGCGTTTGCATCTACTATTGCTTTATCTCCAAGGTCAATATCTTCTGAAAATAAATCGCCATTTCTTAAAGCTGTTCCTCCAACTTTGGTTTCTTGCTTATCTCCTTCTTTTCCCTCTTCACTTTTGCAGGCAGTAAAAAGTACTACTGCAAATAATACTGATATTAAAAAGATTTTTTTATACATAATTTTACCTTTTTTAATTTTAATCGGTTTAACCGAAATATTTATTTAATTTTTAATTTCTTATATTTAATTATTGAGAATTTTAATGAATTATCTTCACAAACATCAATACATCTTCCACAATTTGTACATTCGCTTCCGTAAATTTGGCTGTCCTTTTTATTTATTATTCCTATTAGAACTTGTTTTTCTGGACATGCAACAAAACATTTGTTACAAGCTGTGCAATTATCTTTTATATGGTTTACTTTAAAAAGACTAAATCTATTTATTAAAGAATAAAATGCTCCAAGTGGGCAAATGTGTCCGCAAAAGCCATTCTGCAAAACAAAAAGATCGAAAAAGAAAACTGTTAATACTGCTGCCCAGCCCATTCCTATTCCAAAAATTATACCTCTGTGTAGCATTGATATTGGGCTAACAAGTTCAAAGGCTGCAACACCAAAAATTGCTGACAAAACTATTCCTAAACCAAGTATCCAATAACGCATACTTCGTTTTACGGGAACTTTTACGTCTTCTTCATACATTTTTAGTTTTTTTCTTAACCAATTTGCTGTATCTGTTACAATATTCATTGGGCAAACCCAACTGCAAAATGCTCTTCCGCCAACTATACTATAAAATAAAAGAACTATTAATGCTCCTATTAAAACATCTGCTGAAACTATAAAACCTGTTGCAAATGTTTGTATAACCATGTATGGGTCAGCAATATAAAAACTATCTAATACTTTTGCAGAACTTAAATTGCCACTAAGTATTTTCCAAGCCCAAGTATTTGCTCCTATAAATAGGAACATAATTGTTATTTGTGAAATTCGCCTTAATATAAGGTATTTATTATTTTTAAACATATTATTCATCTACAAGATTCTCCCAACCTGAGTTCAAATAATCAATTGCCTTGTTGTTACTTTCTTCTTCATTAATTCGGTCGTCTTTAACGCCTTTTAATCTTTCTTCGTCGCTTGCATCCCAACCTTTTATGTAGTGTTTTCCTGCTTCGCCAAGAGCAATGCTCAAAGGCAACACTTTTATTGACGAAATTTCTGTAACACAAGCATGTTCACATAAACCACAACCTGTACAAACATCATTATCAACAACAGGTTTCAACATTGCGTGTTTTCCTGTTCTTTCATTTCTATCATAAACAAGTTTAATTGCTTCATCCATTAAGGGGCAAGCTCTGTAACATAAATCACATTGTATTCCCCAATATGCAATACATGATTTTGTATCGATAATTGTTGCTCCCATTCTTGCTTTATTAATATCAAGAACTTGTTGTTTTGTTTTAATATCTATTGATGATACTAAATCAACATCCAAAGCACCAGATGGGCAAACGGGAACACATGGAATATCGGTACACATTTCACATGCAATTTTACGTGGCTCAAAAAAAGGAGTTCCAACCGGCTTATTATCACCGGGTTCTGCAAGTTTTAATGTATCATAAGGACAGGCAGTAACG
>CAMZKV010000103.1 GCA_947311445.1 uncultured Chlorobiota bacterium
CATAACAGATTTTTACAAACAAAATTTGAATAAGCATCCACTAAATATTTTTATAATTGGAGATGCAAAACGTTTTAATAAAGAAGAACTTTCAAAATATGGAAAACTTATTGAAATTAGTAAAAAGGATATTTTTAATTAGGGACAATGTTCTCATTTATATATGATTATGGATTTTTTAAACCACGGCTTAAGTCGTGGTTTAATATAACAACTTAAACTTCAAAAGTTTTAATGTATAAAGCAGGTTTAACAATAAACTCTTGATTAAGTTTTGCTTATTTTGTGTTTGTAAATAAAGTTGGTGTGCTATAAAATTTACAAATTTAAAAATGTATAAGCTCGTTGCTCATAGTAAATTAATAAAGTTGCATTCCTACTTTTACAGCAAAATATATATTATGAATAAATACTATTATTATTATAGTATATTACTTAGTCCATCAAAACTCCCAAAATTTCAATAGCAGCCTCAGAAACAGAAGAACCGGGTCCGAAAATACCTACAACTCCTGCATCATAAAGGAATTGATAATCTTGATGAGGAATAACACCTCCGCAAATTACCATAATATCATCACGTCCTAATTTTTTAAGCTCTGAAATAACTTGCGGAACAAGAGTTTTGTGTCCTGCCGCCAAACTTGAAACTCCAAGTATATGAACATCATTTTCTACTGCTTGTTTTGCCGCTTCGGCAGGTGTTTGAAAGAGTGGACCTATGTCCACATCAAAACCTATGTCAGCATATCCTGTTGCAACAACTTTTGCTCCTCTGTCGTGTCCGTCTTGTCCCATTTTTGCAATCATTATTCTTGGCCGTCTGCCTTCTTGTTCTTCAAACTTATTTGCTAAATCTTTTGCTTTTTCAAAACTCATATCATTTTTAGATTCTGATGAATAAACACCTGATATTGATCTAATAACAGCTTTATATCTACCTGTAACTTTTTCAATTGCATCTGAAATTTCTCCAAGACTTGCTCTTTTTTTTGCAGCATCAACTGATAGTTCAAGAAGATTTCCTTTTCCTGTTTTCATTGATTCAGTAATTGCCTCCAAAGCCTTTTTAACGTCCTCGTTATTTCTGTTTGCTTTAAGTTTTTTTAAACGTTCAATTTGAGATTTTCTAACAGCTGTATTATCAACCTCTAAAATATCAAGAGGTTCTTCTTCTTCAAGTCTGTATTTATTTACACCAACAATTGTATCTTTTCCACTATCAATTCTTGCTTGTTTCCTGGCAGCAGCTTCTTCAATTCGCATTTTTGGTATTCCTGTTTCCACAGCTTTTGACATTCCTCCAAGTTCTTCAACTTCTTCAATTAACTTCCATGCTTTATGTACTATTTCATGCGTTAATTTTTCAACATAATATGAGCCTGCCCAAGGGTCAACAGTTTTTGTTATACCTGTTTCTTCTTGTAAATATATTTGTGTGTTTCTTGCAATTCTTGCTGAAAAATCAGTAGGAAGTGCAATTGCTTCATCCAAAGCGTTAGTATGTAAAGATTGTGTATGTCCTAGTGCAGCAGCAGTTGCTTCTATACAAGTTCGTGCAATATTATTGAAAGGGTCTTGTTCCGTTAAACTCCAACCTGAGGTCTGGCTATGGGTTCTAAGTGCCATAGATTTTGGGTTTTTCGGATTAAATTGCTTAACAATTTTTGCCCAAAGCATACGAGCTGCACGTAATTTAGCAATCTCTGTAAAATGATTCATTCCTATTGCCCAAAAGAAAGATAGTCTGGGAGCAAAAGAATCAATATCCATGCCTGCTGCTACTCCTGTTTTTAAATATTCTAATCCATCAGCAAGTGTATATGCAAGTTCAATGTCTGCAGTTGCTCCTGCTTCTTGCATATGGTAGCCCGAAATACTAATTGAATTAAACTTTGGCATTTTTTTAGAAGTATATTCAAAAATATCTGCAATAATTCTCATTGACGGCTGGGGAGGATAGATGTAGGTGTTTCTGACCATAAATTCTTTAAGGATATCATTTTGAATTGTCCCGGAAAGTTCTTCTAATTTTGCTCCTTGTTCTAATCCTGCAACAATATAAAATGCTAAAATTGGTAAAACTGCACCATTCATAGTCATTGAAACGGACATTTTATTTAATGGAATTTGGTTGAACAAAACTTCCATATCTAAAATAGAATCAATCGCAACTCCTGCTTTTCCAACATCTCCTACAACACGTTCATGGTCAGAGTCATATCCTCTGTGTGTTGCAAGGTCAAAAGCAACAGAAAGACCTTTTTGTCCTGCTGCAAGATTTCTTCTGTAAAAAGCATTTGACTCCTCAGCCGTTGAAAATCCAGCATATTGCCTAATAGTCCACGGACGCATTACGTACATTGTTGAATATGGGCCTCTAAGGTAAGGAGGTATTCCTGCCGCAAAACCAAGATGTTCAATGCCTTTCATGTCTTCTTTTGTATAAAAAGCATCTAATTCTATTTGTTCGGGAGTTATAAATTTTTCGTCCTTTGTTTTAGATTTTTTTTCTAAAATTTTGAATGATTTTATATCTACTTTTGTGAAATCTGGTCGCATATTAGCAGCTATTTTTGTTTTAATTTGTAAAAATAATTAATAAATTTAATAAGATATATATTTAAGTGCAAATTAACAACTAAAAATAATATACAAATGTGATTTTTATCATTTCTTTAATACATAATAAAAAAATCACAAGATATTTTTGATAATATATTAGAAAATGTAAACGAGATACTTTGAGAGAGAAGATGAAAACGATATAAAAACAGCTTAGAACTCATATAGCTATAATATTTAGCTTTTTAAGTTGCTTGGATAGATAAATTACGACATAAAAAAAGTCTGCAAAATGCAGACTTTTTTTATTGATTTAAAGCTTTTTCAGTCTTATTATTTGGAACACTACATATCCAATAACAAGCCAAACTCCAATTGTCATCCCAAAATATGAAAATAGAACCCATAAAGGAACTCTGTGTAAAGATCCCCACATTTCTCTTTTATCTGTTATATTAACAATTTTCAATTTAGATCCCCATTTTATTGTTTTGGATTTTATTACTTTTCCGTATGTATCTGTATCTTTAAACTTAACTAGTAAGTTTAATTTGCCTTCTTCGTCTCCAGGAATATTCTCAGGAATTTTTATTGAAGCCATTCCTTTATTGTCTGTTGGAACAAGTTCTCCTATTTGCATATTTCCAAACATTCTTTTAATAAAAAATTGAACTTCTGCCCCTTCCAAAGGAATTTCTTTTCCACTTTTGTCTTTTGTTGTTGCGTATGCTTTAACTGTTCTGATTTTTTCAACCAAACTTAGTCGCAAGTCTGCTTTTTGTTCTTTTAATTCTTCTCCTGATATTTCAAAATCTTTATCAAAACTTTTTATGTAAAAAATCAAACACCATTTTTCATCGGAGCTAAATTTTTCTCTAAAAGATGGCATTCCTCCATTCCCTTGTTCAACTTGAAAAAAAGTTTGCCCAGAAGAATGTGAGTGTTGATAATCTGCTGTTCCTAAGTCTGTTGCACCTATTGCTGCAATATTGTTGCCTTGTCCCGGAGTTCCATGACAAGATGCACAATTAGATTTATATAAATCTTTTCCTGTTTTCACTAAAGTATGAGTAGGATCAATAGGTGGTTTTTTGTTTTTTGCATCAGCAGGAATGTTCCATTGTGCATTTATACTAGATGTAAACAGAATAAACATAAAAACCAATACAAATATTTTTATTTTATTTAAGTATGTCATTTTATTAAATTTTCGATTTTATAATTTACGATAAAAAAATTATGATTCTTTAACATATTTGTTCATTTCTTCATTTGTAATACCTTCTTCATGGGCAACTTCCCAAATTGGCATTATAGGAAAAAGTTTTGCTAGGATTGTTATAATTAGAACTGCTCCTGCTATTGCCATCATTGTAATTGCCCATTCCCAAGCATTAGGCCAGTAAGAATGAAATTCTTCGGGAACATTTTGTATTGGCAAATGAGGGTGTACCAGCGTTGGAATAGTTATTATATATCTTTTAAAGAATGCACCGATAATAACTGCAATACCAATAAATAATGAAGGTAATGGTTTTCTCATTCTCCTGAAGAGCAATAAAATTATAGGTATTATCATACCCCCTAATTGAACAGTCCAAAACATTTTTGCATAATGTCCTGTAAATAACCCAAGAATATGATGGTCATCACCGGCTTTCATTTTATATCCGGGAACAATATATTCATTAATGTTAAAATAGAAGTAAACAAGCATTAATAACACAAGTAGTTTTCCCATTTTATCAAAATGAAAATCAGTTATATAATCTTTTAAATTATAATTTCTACTAAGTACAAACATTGCAATCATAACAGCTGCACCACCTGCAACAAAGGCTCCTGTTACGTAGTAAGGTCCAAAAATTGTTGAGTCCCAACCAATTCTTGGAGTCATTGCAAATAACCAAGATGTAACTGTGTGGATTGCAAGGGCAACAGGAATAATAAGTATTGCGAGTATTCTAATTAGTTTTTTTATAGATTTATATTGTTCAGGTCTTCCTTCAAAACCAAATGATAATATTTTGTAAATTTTTTGTTTCCATTTTGCTTGGTCTGTCATTGCTTTTTTTAGAAACGGCATATCCGGAATTAGAGGTAATAAATATAGCAAAACACTAATTGCAATATAAGTTGTAACAACAGTAACATCCCAAAGAATTGGGGACTGTAGTCTTCCGTGTATAAATAAATTTAAAGCTCTGTCAGGACGTCCCATATCAAATATGATTATTAATCCTGCCCACATTGCAAATCCTAAAGCTATCATTTCTGCAATTCTTGCTATGGGAGTTATCCATTTTATACCTATAAGTCCTAAAACAGCACTTATAAGCATTCCGACTAACGCAGTTGCAATAAAAAATATAAAACTTGAAATATACAAACCCCAAGAGATGTAATCTCTCATTGCTGTTACTCCTAGTCCGTTTGCCAATTGGTCAACATAAGCCATCATTCCTACTCCCATTACAGTTAGTAGAAATAGAATCCAAATTGTAAAACCTTTATGATTTTTTATAGGTCTCGTAAGGTCAGAAACAATAGTTCCTATTGTTTTTTTTGTTCCTTCTTTATTTACTTCAGACATATTTTTATTTTTTGATTATTAGTATTATTTATTTTTTAAGAATGGTTTTTGTCTTCCATATCACTTTTTCCTTCATATTCAAAAGGAAATAATCTGTCTTTCTCCGGAAGATAATAAACACTTGGTTTTGTTCCTAATTCAGGCAACAAAGTATAAGCAGCATTGTCTTTTAATAATTTTTTAAAAGGAACTGTTTCTTTAGTAGTTCCATTTGTTACTGCATCTTCGTTAGCATCACCAAACCAATAAACTCCATTAGGACATGCAGAAACACAATATGGCAATTTTCCTTCACGTAGTCTGTCGGCACTAAATAAACATTTTGAAACTGTACCTTTTTTCTGAGGTACATTTAGTTCAATATTATATTCAACATCTTCGTATTTTTCTTTGTCTTTTGGATCGGACCAATTAAAAATTCTTGCAGAATATGGACATGCAGCAATGCAGAATCTACATCCGATACATCTTTCATTATCAATCAGAACAATTCCATCTTGTCTTTTGAAAGTTGCATCAACAGGGCAAACCTTTGTACATGGAGGGTTGTCGCAATGCTGACAAGGTTTAGGCATGAAGAAAGGTGAAGTGTCTCCACCTCTGTCCATTCTTAAAACATTAATGTGATGTTGTTCCGGTTTTAATTCGTGTGCATGTTGGCAAGATGCCATACATAATCTCGCATTTTTACATTTGCCCAAATCAATTACCATTACCCATTTTTTACCTGGAATTCCCTCTCTTCCGGCTACTTGCATTTCTTCTTCGGTTTTTAAACCTATTTCTTGTAAATGAGATTTGTCAACTGTCATTACTTTTCCATCTGATCCTAAAACTTTAATTTTTTCACCATTTTGGGCAAAAGCATTAAAAGAACCAACAACTCCACCGGCAAGCACAGTTCCTGCACCTGCTAGAAGTCCTTTTTTTAGAAAATCACGACGCGAAGTTGATTTTTTTTCACTTTTTTTTTCGGGATTTTTCTTTTCTTTCATATTTTTGTGTGTTTAATTATATGTCGTTATATTTCGCACCAAAAATAGAAAAAAAGATTATAATATCTTTAAATACAATACTTAGAATGATTATAAATTAGACTTCTCTTTGATAAGTTAAAAAATATAGTTTATTTCGAAGTCCAAATTAAAAATAATATGTTCAAAACATTTATCTATATTATATTGATAATTGCATTGTTTTCATGCTCAGATTCTGTAAAAAAGAGAGATATTATTAATGAAGATATTTTTTTTAATTTACTTATTGATATGCATAAAGCAGATGGAATAATATCAGATATGAATCTTACAAAAGATAAAAAAAGTGATTCAATAAGTGTTTATAATTCTGTTTTAAAAAAAAATAATGTTTCAAGAGAAGATTTTGATAAAACTATAAAGTACTATTCCTTGCACACTGATGAATATTTATTAATATATGATTCTTTAGAAAATTTATTTGATAGTATCCAATCTGAATTGACTAAAAAAAGAATTAATAATTTGTGGAATAAAAACCAAAAATGGTCATTTAATACATTAGATTTTAAAAATCCATTAGACTTTGATATTAAAGAGAAGAAATATGGAGAGTATATTTTAAAAGCTGGTATTTTTGTTGCTCCATATGATGAACATTTAGAGAAAAAAATAAAACTTTATGCAAATTATGATGATGAAAGTGTTGATTCTTCTACAAACATAAAAAAAATAAAAGACCTTAAGCAAAATAATTATGAGTTTTTAACTGCAAAAATTATTACGGATAAAAGGAAAACCCTTAAGTCAATTTCTGGAACAGTTATTAAATTTGATAATACTGAAAAAAAACGTATTCAGGTAAAAGATATTGAGTTATTATATAAAAAAATAAGAACAAAAGATTTTGCTGTAAAATAATAGATTATTTTAATCTTTAAATATCAATAATTTGATAAGAAATTGATTAGTTATTATTTTAATATCAGAATTATCAACAAAATTATAAATTTACAATTTTTAATATAAGTATATGGCAAAGAAAATTAAAGGAACTATAGCAATTTTAACGGGAGGTGGTGATGTTCCCGGATTAAATCCTGCAATAAGAGCTATTACAATAAGAGCAATTAGAGAGGGCTATAAAGTGATAGGATTAAGAAGAGGATGGGCAGGCATTGTTGAACTTATTCAAGATAAAAACGCAGATAATAGCGGAAATTATATTGAACTTACTGAAAATATTGTGAATAAAGCCGGAAGAACAGGAGGTACATTTTTGCACAGTTCAAGAACTCGACCTAGTCATTTGCCAAAAATAAATGTTCCAAAACACTTAAAAGACAAATATAAAGAAGAAATTAATGATTTAACAGAAGTTGTAATTGATAACTTAAATTATTTGGGCATTGATTATCTTATACCTATTGGCGGAGATGATACTCTAAGCTATGGTGTACGTTTGTATAAGGAAGGATTTAAAGTTGTTGCAATTCCAAAAACAATGGATAATGATGTTCCAGGAACTGATTATTGCATTGGGTTTAGTACTTGTATAACAAGAACAATTAACATGACAAATACTCTGCGAACTTCGGCAGGTTCTCATGAGCGTCTTTTAGTTCTTGAAGTTTTTGGAAGGTATGCCGGATATACCGCAATGCTTCCTACAATGGCAGGCTCTGCTAACAGATGTGTTATTCCTGAACATAAGTTTAAAATTGAAAAGCTGACTGAATTGCTAATTAACGACAGGAATAAAAATCCAAGCAATTATTCAGTAGTTCTTGTTTCGGAAGGAGCAATGTTTGAAGGAGGAGAAATGATTTTTAAAAATGCTGAAAAAGACCAATTCGGTCATGCAAAACTTGGGGGTATAGGAGAAATGGTTTCTGCAAAGTTAAAAGAACTTTCACCACAATTTAATAATGGAAAAAGAATAAATGTAATAAACCAAAAATTAGGATATCTTGTAAGAGGAGGAGATCCTGATGCTATTGATTCAATTGTCCCTATGGCATACGGGAACCTTGCTTTAGACTTGATATTAAAAGGTTTACATGGAAGACTTGTAGTTCTTAAAAACGGAAGATATGATAATGTGCCTATTGATGTTGTAACAAGTCAATCAAAAATTGTAAATGTAGAAAGATATTATAATACTGATAGATTAAGACCTTATTATAAGAGCTTTGAAATGAATCCATTGTTTATAATGACAGGAGAATAAAAAATAAAATTGATAAAGATAATAAATGAAGAAAATAAAAAGAATAGGAGTATTTACTTCCGGAGGAGATTCCCCGGGAATGAATGCAGCAGTTAGAGCAGTTGTTAGAACTGCAATTAATTATAAACTTGAAGTATATGGTATTCATAGAGGTTATAAAGGCATGATTCGTGGAGAATTTGAAAAAATGACTTCAAAATCTGTTGCACATATAATTCAACAAGGAGGAACATTTTTACGCTCTGCAAGAAGTAAGGAGTTTAGAACAATAGAAGGGAGAAAAAAAGCATATACAAATTTAGTAAAAAATAAGATTGATGCAGTTGTAGTAATTGGAGGAGACGGAAGTTTTAAAGGAGCAGGAATTTTTTCACAAGAATATGATATTCCTTTCGTTGGTATGCCGGGAACTATTGATAATGATATGTTTGGAACGGACTACACAATAGGTTTTGATACTGCACTAAATACAGTTACTGAAGCTATTGATAAAATTAAGGATACAGCACATTCACACGACAGAACATTCTTTATTGAAGTAATGGGGCGTGATGCAGGTTTCATTGCCTTAAAAGCAGGAATTGCCACAGGAGCAGAAATGGTTTTGATTCCTGAAATTGCAGGACAAGAAGAAAAATTAGAAAAATATCTTTCCACAACAAAAAAAACATCCAGTATTATAATTGTTGCCGAGGGAAATAATGTTGGAGGTGCCGAAAAAATTGCAAAAGCATTCGGGAAAAGATTTAAAGAACACGGTGTTAGAGTAAATGTTTTAGGACATATGCAAAGAGGTGGTTCTCCAACAGCTTTTGACAGGTATCTTGCAAGCAGACTTGGTGTTGCTGCTGTTGATGCACTAATGGATAATCAAAGAAGTGTTATGATGGGCTACGCAAACCATGAAGTTGTTCATGTCCCTTTTAACAAAACTATTAAAGGAAAACGAGGAATAGGAGAGGAACTACTTAGGGTTAATGAAATTTTATCTAAATAATAGCTTAAAATGTTATTTGACGACACAATAACAGCAATTGCAACAGCACAAGGTAGTGGTGCGATAGCTGTTATTCGATTGTCAGGGGAAGACGCAATTAAGATTGCGGATTCTGTTTTTTACAGCAAAAACAAAAAACTTGTTGAACAAGAGGCATATACAATTCATTATGGTTATATAAAAGATAGTGAAGAAATTATTGACCAAGTTCTTGTTTCTATATTCAAAGCCCCAAAATCTTATACAGGAGAAAATAGTGTTGAAATTTCTTGCCATGCTTCTGTTTATATTCAGCAAAAAATTTTAAATTTATTAATACAAAAAGGTGCAAGAATTGCAAAGCCGGGAGAGTTTACTCAACGTGCTTTTCTTAATGGAAAACTAGAGCTTTCTCAAGCTGAAGCTGTTGCAGATTTAATCTCAGCAGAGTCAAAAGCAGAACATGAGGTTGCAATGCAACAAATGAGAGGAGGTTTTGCTTCTGACCTCCAAGAACTTCGCTCACAGCTTCTTAATTTTATTTCTTTAATTGAACTTGAACTTGATTTTAGTGAAGAAGATGTTGAATTTGTTGACAGAACACAGCTAAAAATATTGGTTAACACCATAAAACAAAAAACAAAAGAACTCATTAAATCTTTTGAATTAGGAAATGTTATAAAAAATGGCGTTCCTGTGGCAATTGTAGGTGAACCAAATGTTGGAAAATCTACTTTGATGAATGTTTTACTAAATGAAGATAAAGCTATTGTTTCTGAAATAGCAGGAACTACCAGAGATGCTGTTGAAGATACTATCTCTTTAAATGGAATCTTATTTAGATTTATTGATACTGCAGGGATTAGGAAGACTGATGATACCATAGAGAATCTTGGAATTGAAAAGACAATGCAAAAAATTGATAATGCAGCAATTATTTTATATATGATTGATGCAAACGATACAAATTATTGCAAAAAAATATCTGATATGTCTGAAAACATAAAAGATAAAGAATTAATTGTTGTTTTAAATAAAATTGATAAAATAAAAGGAGCTATTCCTTCTCAAACAGCTGAGTGCAGTAATTTTTTAAATGTTAAAATTTCAGCAAAAGAAAAAGAAAATATTTTGAACTTAACAAATAAGTTATTAGAAGCTGTAAACTTATCCGGAATTAATAAATCAGGAACAATAATTACAAATACAAGGCATTTAGAACTTCTGCAAAAAGCCTATGAAGCAACAGAACGTGTAGATTCTGGTTTAATATCGGGTATTTCTAGTGATTTTATTGCTCAAGACATTAGAGAGATTTTGAATCATATTGGTATGATAACAGGGCAATATACTGATAATGAGATACTTGGAAACATTTTCAAAAATTTCTGTATCGGAAAGTAATACTATAAAAGATTTTTAAACAATCAAAAAAATAATAGCATACACAGACGGAAGTTGCAACACAAAACACAAATTTGGTGCTTGGGCTGCAATAATATTTATTCAAGATAAAGAGATTGTTTTAAAAAACACAGAAAACAATACTACAAATAACAGAATGGAACTTGTAGCGGTTTTAAATGTCTTAGAATATATTAAAAACAAAAATCTTAGTAATAATATTGAAATTTATACAGATAGTCAATATGTTGCTGGAATTGAAAGAAGGATGCCAAAATTTAAGCAACAAAATTTCACAACAAAAAAAGGAGAAGCTATCAAGAATGAAGACTTAGTTAGAAAACTTGTTTCTTATATTGAAACTATGAATATTGATTTTATAAAAGTAAAAGCACATCAAAAAAACACTAATAAAATAAATTACAATAGATTTGTTGATAAACTTTCCCGAAAATTGGTAAGAAATTTTGTAAGAAATAATTTTTGAATTTATATTTTCAATAAAGATATTTAGTTTTGAAATAGTTTTGTTCAAACTATTTTCAAGATTTGGATTGAAATATGTTTGATAAATAATAAATATTACACATATATATATTTGCATAAATACGTTATATTAAAAACTGAAAAACTAATAAATGACTCTACAAAAAGAAACATCTGAACTCATTAAAGCAGGAATAATATCGGAAGAAACAGCTGAAAAAATAAAAGGATATTATAAAACAAAAGAAACAAGCTCAACCAATCGTCTTTTTGTTGTCTTTGGAGTTTTAGGTGCAATATTAGTTGGCTTGGGGATAATATTAATAATTGCACATAATTGGGATAATCTTTCAAAAACAATAAAAACAGTACTTGCATTTGTTCCTTTAATTATAGGTCAATTATTCGCTGGATACAGTTTGCTGAAAAGGAAAGACAGTCAAGTATGGAAAGAAAGTTCAAGTGCTTTTTTGTTTTTTTCGGTAGGAGCTGCTATTTCGCTTATAAGTCAAATTTATAATATACACGGAAATTTAAGTAGCTTTCTTTTTACTTGGTTGCTCCTTTGCCTTCCTTTAGTTTATGTTATGAGGTCTTCAATAACTTCCTTATTATACATAGCAGGAATAACTTATTATTCAGTAGAAATTGGGTACTCTTCATATCTAAGCTCACTAAATTATAATTTTTATTGGATACTACTATTATTAATTTTACCTTATTATTATCTTTTGTTTAGAAAAAAACCAAAAAGTAATTCAATGATATTTCATAATTGGCTTTTACCTCTTTCACTTCTTATTTCTTTGGGAACAATTGCCGATAAAAATGAAGAGCTAATGTTTATTTCCTATGTAAGTCTTCTTGGAATGTTTTATTTACTAGGAAATACTAAGTTCTTTTCTGAACAAAAATTAAGAAATAATTCGTATAAAATATTGGGTTCTCTTGGAACAATTGGTATCCTACTTAACCTGAGTTTCAATTGGTTTTGGCAAGATTTAAGGACTAAGGAATTTGTTTTTGAACAATTATTTTCATCGAACGAATTTATTGTTTCATCTATAATTACAGTACTTGCGTTGGGATTACTCTTTTTTCGTATGAAAAATATAAATCTTAAAAATATAAAACCAATTTCGCATATTTTTGTATTGTTTATTTTAATTTTTATACTAGGTATGACTTCCTCAGTTGCCGTAATACTTATAAATTTAATAGTTTTTGTAATAGGAATTCTTACAATTAGAGAAGGAGCAGGACAAAATCATCTTGGAATTTTAAATTATGGATTACTTATAATTACCATTTTAGTTGTTTGTAGGTTTTTTGATACTGAATTAAGTTTTGTATTAAGAGGATTGCTGTTTGTTATTGTAGGAACAGGATTCTTCTTTGCAAATTATTTAATGCTTAAAAAACGAAAACACGCTGCAAACTAAATATAACTAATTGTATGTAAATATTTTAATGTAATTAATAAAAATTATAAAAATGGCTCAAAAAATAATATTTCCTATATTTATAATCCTTGCATTAGTACAATTATATGTGCCTGCAAAAATGATTTTAAATAATGAAGACGTTTTAAATACAGGCAAAGAATATAAATTTAGAACAGCACCAATTGATCCAAATGATCCTTTTAGAGGGAAATATATATCATTAAGATATGAAGAAAGTCTTACAAGAGTTAAAACGGACACTTTTAGACTGTGGGAACGAGGGCAAGATATTTATGTTTTATTAGAGCAAGACAGCCTCGGATTTGCAAAAGCGAAATCAGTTTACGAAGAAAAACCTTTAAATAATAATTATGTTAAAGCAAAAGTTGCATATTCTGGAAATAGCTTTTTTAAAAGTCCTGAATCAAAATCTTATGTCGTAAGGATTGATTATCCTTTTGATAAGTTTTATATGGAAGAATCAAAAGCATTAGATGCCGAAAAATTATACAATATGTCAAGAAGAAGACAAACAGCTAAACCGGCTTATGCTCTTATAAGAATAAAAAATGGAGATGCAGTCCTAAAAGATGTTATGATTGAAGGAATTTCAATAAAAGATATTGTTAAAGCAAATCAGGACAGTATAGCTTCTTCTAAAAATATACAAAAGCGATACTAAAAACGTTTTTTTGCATTTTTAATAAATATAAATTAACTATTAACTTTTTTAGACACATGAAAATTGCACTTATAGGCTACGGAAAAATGGGCAAAGAAATTGAAAAAATTGCTATTAAAAGAAAACATGAAATATTATTTAAATTTGATGTTTCAAATAAAGATGATTTTACAATTAAGAATCTAAAAAAAACAGATGTTGCAATAGAATTTACACAACCCGAATCTGCATACAAAAATTATTTGAAATGTTTTGAAGCAAATATACCCATAGTTTCCGGAACTACCGGTTGGCTTGATAAATTGCCTAATGTAAAATCTCAATGTGAACAGAACAATCAAACTTTTTTCTACGCATCTAATTTCAGCTTAGGTGTAAATATATTTTTCAAACTTAATAAGAATTTAGCAAAACTAATGAATAATGTTGAGGCTTATGATACAAGTATTTCAGAAACCCACCATACCGAAAAAAAAGATGCCCCAAGTGGAACAGCAATTAGCCTTGCAGAAGATTTAATAAAAAATTTTAATAAAAAACAAATTTGGGTAAAAGAAAATGCTGTTAATGATACAGAACTTGTAATTCGTTCAATTCGTGAGGATAAAGTGCCTGGCTTACATACCATAAAATATGAATCGGACGTTGATTATATCGAAATAACTCATAGTGCAAAAAACAGAAAAGGTTTTGCACTAGGAGCAGTTTTAGCAGCAGAATTCACACAAAATAATAAAGGATTTCTTACAATGAATGATTTATTAGATTTTTAAACTAAAAATTTGTTATTTTGTGTGAAAGACAAATAAAATAAAAAGATTATCATTTTAAAGTAAAAATAATGAGAAAATACCTTAATTTTTTAAAAAACAAATATTTTAAATTTGTACTTTGGACAGTAGTTTTTATCCTTTTCGTAATTTGGATTGGAAATTGGTGGTTGCTACTAGGAGTTCCTGTTATTTATGACTATTATATTTCGAAAAAAGTAAATTGGACTTTTTGGAAAAAAAGAGATCTAAAAGAAAAAAGCAAACTTATAGAGTGGATTGATGCACTTGTGTTTGCAGTAATTGCAGCAACAATTATAAGGATGTTTTTTATTGAAGCATACATGATACCAACTTCATCATTAGAAAAATCTTTGCTTGTTGGAGATTATCTTTTTGTTAGCAAAACAAGCTATGGACCTCGAATTCCTAACACACCATTGGCAATTCCTTTTACACATACATTTCAAGGGAAAAAGTTTAAACCATATTCCGATTTAATAAAATTACCTTACAAACGTTTAGCAGGTTTAGGAGAAATAAAAAGAAACGATATTGTAGTTTTTAATTTTCCGGTTGGAGATACTGTTGCACTTGAAAGGTCAGCAGAGAGTTATTATAAAATTGTTAGAAATCAAGCAGAATTTTTAAAAGAAAACGATTTAAAGATGAAGAGAAAACTGCAAAATGAAGATTTTTATCTTAATCAAGCACGGAAACAAGTTAGGGAAAACTATACAATTGTTGACCACCCTGTTGATAAAAAAGATAATTATGTGAAGCGTTGCGTAGCAATTGCAGGAGACGAGCTTCAAATAAAAGAAGGTGTTGTATATATAAACGGAGAAAAAGGAAAAGAATTTAAAGGAGTTCAATATAATTATCATATAGAAATGAAAGCCGGAAAATCTTTAAATAAAAAAACACTTTTTAATTTAGGAATTAGTGCCGATGATTATAGTACTTCTGGTCAGATTACAAGTTATAGAAGACTACCGGGCTATGTTTTGCCTCTTACAAAAGATTTTGTAAAGAAAATTTCAAAATTTAAAAGTGTTGAAGCTGTTAATATTATTTTAGATAATCCTGGTGAAATAAATCTTGATATTTTTCCACACGACAAAAGATATAAATGGAATAATGATAATTTTGGACCTCTATATATTCCTCAAAAAGGAAAAACAATTGAAATTGACACAAGTAATATCTCAAAATATAAACGAATTATTGATGTTTATGAAGATAATGATTTTGCAATAAAAGACGGAAAAATATTTATTAATGGTAAAGAAGCAAAAAAATATACTTTTAAAATGGACTATTATTTTATGATGGGAGACAACAGAGGAAACTCAGCAGATTCAAGATTTTGGGGGTTTGTTCCCGAAGACCATATTGTTGGGAAGCCTGTATTTGTCTGGTTATCATTAGACAAAGACAAATCATTGTTTAATGGAAAAATTCGTTGGAGCAGATTACTGAAAGTTGTTGATGGTGATTTGTAATAATTACCATACTTTTTATCTTTTTTTTTAACAACTTAGAATAAAAATAGATGCAAAATTGTATTTTGTAATTGTTTGTTATTGTCTATTATTTGCATTTTAAAGTGTTATGATAGATGAAAAACTTTCAGTAATAATTTTTTACATATAATTAATTTATAATGAAAAGATTATCTTTAATAATATCAATAGTTTTATTATTTACATTTTCAGCTTGTGGGCAGAATAACTCAAATTCTGAAATTAATGATAGTATTCCTGTAAAAGATACAGTTATTGAAATTGAAAAACTTGTGTATATTCCTGAGATGGATACAATTACAATAATTGGAGTAGGGGATATTATGCTTGGAACAAATTTCCCGAAATCTCCAAATTATTTGCCCCCAAATAATGACTGTTACCCTTTAATTGCTTCTGTTAAAGAAATTTTACAAGATGCAGATTTAACTTTTGGAAATAATGAGGGAACTTATTCAGATAAGCCCGGATATGCAAACCCTTGTGGAAGTTCTAAATATTGTTATCGTTTCAGTATGCCCGAAAAATATGTAAATTGTCTTGTAGATGCAGGTTTTGATTTACTTAGTATTGCAAATAACCATATGGGAGATCTCGGAACTTTTGGCAGAAATAATACCGTAAGAGTTCTAGAAGAAGCAGGATTGCATTTTGCAGGATTACAAACCCACCCAACTGATACTTTTACCTTAAATGGAGTTAAATATGGTTTTTGTGCCTTTGCTCCAAATACCGGAACTTGTCAAATAACTGATTATGAGTTGTTAAAAAGAACAGTGAAGAATTTAAAAGAAGAATGTCAAATTGTAATTGTTTCGTTTCATGGCGGAGCAGAAGGAAGCAAACACGAACATCTTACAAGAAAAACTGAAATATATCTTGGAGCAAACAGAGGGAATGTATATAAATTTGCACATACTGCAATTGATGCCGGTGCAGACATAGTTTTTGGGCAAGGTCCTCATGTAACTCGGGCTATAGAATTATACAAGGACAGATTTATTGCCTACAGTTTAGGTAATTTTATAACCTATAAACGCTTCAACCTTAGAGGTGTAAATGGAATTTCTCCAATTATGAAATTATATGTTGATGGAAATGGGAAATTCTTAAAAGGAAAAATAATTGCTACATACCAAGATAAACTTACCGGAACACATTTAGATATAAACAACAGAGTAGTAACACGTATGCAACAATTAATGCAACAAGATATTCCTGAAAGTATTATTGAAATTAGAAATAATGGAGATGTATTAAGGAAATAATTATCAGGGCAAATTCATACTTTTATTTTTCAACACAATTTATTTGATTTAACAGTTCAAACTAAGTTTTTAAGAACAATGAAATTAATAAAATATATAAATCAAAAATTAATATTATCGTGACACCTTAAAACGTGACACGATTTAAAGCAAATTAATACATTTAACAGATTTAAACAAAGTGTGAGTTTGCCCTGAATACGTATTATAAAACATTTTTTTTAAATACTTTTTTATATTTGCACTTATATATAAAATTAGAATATAAGTGCATAAATGTTTTTTTTAACCAAATAAAAACTCGAAAAATGATTTTTAAAAAATTACCCCCCCTGCAAGCATAATACCAATAATTGTATTGTTTTTTCTTTTTTTAAACATAAATAATGTGTCGGCACAATTTACACCAAACGGAAATAATCTCTACCATCTAAACGGTGATGTTGGCATTGGAACAAATTCACCGAACCCCGATTGGCAACAAGGCGAAATGCAAGCCGTAAACAGCATACACATAACAAACGGATTTCACGCAAGTGCAAGCGATGAATTACATTTGCACACCGGAGCATATATAAATAATTTAATAAGGGAGGAGTGGACGGAAGACGATTATAAAAACAAAGCAAATAAAAACAAAAACACAACAACAAGCAATAATATTAAGAACGAACTTTCAACTTTACAAACTTTCAACTAAATAAAAATGAAAACAATAAAACAAACAACAGCATCAATTTTAATAATAACGGCAATAGGTTTAAGCACATCATGCAATAAAAATCCGTTTAAAAAAGACCTTGACGAAACATTAATTGAGCATAAATGGAAAGTTACGGAATGGATGTCGTATCCCGGACGGGTAGAACCGACACTCGATGAAGATTTATATGCACGTTTTTACGATGAAGATTGTAAAAGAGATTCATATGAAGAATATATAAAAGACGGTACCGTTTCTTTTCATAATCTTTGTTACGATACCATTACAAACAAAGATAAATGGGCTGTTGAAGGTAATGAAAAATTAATATTAACATATCCTTTATGGAATTCTGACTTGCAAGAATATGAGGGTGATTCCGTACAGACATGGGAAGTTTTGGATTATTCAAGAAAAAAAATAGAACTTAAAATGAAATATGTGTTCTATGGCGACGGAGGTGCCGAGCCGATAAATTATACAGAAACAAAAACATTAGAATCGTTTAAATAAATTTATTTAAGAAAACCCTGTCGGGGGTTCATAACCCCGACAGGGTTAGGCAAACCGGTGGCTGAGCTTGTCGAAGTCACAGCAATTAACAAAACATTAAACTTTACAAACTTTCAACTAAATAAAAAAGAAAACAATAAAACAAACAACAGCAGCAATTCTTATTATCTCGGCAATTATTTCTTTATCAACATGCAAAAAAGTTATATTTCAAACGGACAAACCTCTTTACGATGTTTTAGTTGATAAAACGTGGAAATATGCAAATTATAAAGATGCATCCAAAGTGAAGTTCGCTAATAACGGATGTTTTATACCAAGAAAAGAATGTCCGATATCAGACACAGCTGATATTATCTCAGGATTAGGATTTTTTTGGAAAATGAATAAAGATACAATTATGATAACATCAATTACAGGTACTGTTGGTTTGCCGCATATTGATACAATTATGTTTATGTATGTTGAAAAATTTAGTGAATCTAAAATAAATGGTTCGTATTTAAATATATACCCACGTAAAGAAGGCGATTTTACCTTAAAAATTTGCGAATAAAAAAAAGAAAAAATGAAAAACTATATTCCGATAGTATTAGCATTCTTTCTTACAATAAACAGTTTTTCCAAAACTTAACAATTTGCCCCAAAATGCAAAACCAAATAAAATACTACTTCGGTTCCTACGAAAAAACAATTAAAGCCGACACAATAACCGAATACTGTCGGCTGCCCGGCGGTGCCGTTTATAAAACAACAAACCTGCCTTCGTCCGAAGGACAAGGCAGCGTTTCAACAGAACTGCTCTTTACCTACACCGACCACCTCGGCTCAATAACACACATAACGGATGATGGCGGCAATTTACTTGCCGAACAATCATTCGATGCTTGGGACAGAATGCGAAACCCTGAAACTTGGCAGTACAAAAGTGAGAGTGCGGCTCAAAGCCGCACCCTCACTACAAGTTTGCTGAACAGCAACGGCTACACCGCACACGAAATGCTCCCGACCTTCGCCCTTATAAACATGAACGGTCGTCTCTACGACCCCGTACTCGGTCGCATGCTCTCCCCCGACAACTACATACAAGCACCCGACTACACCCAAAACTTTAACCGCTATTCTTATATTTTAAATAACCCTTTGAAGTATACTGACCCGGACGGAGAAGAATGGATAGGAGCAGTTATTGGAGCAGTTGTCGGAATGTATTTTGGGGGCGTTGCTGCAAATAACGGAGAATTAAATCCGTTACAATGGGATTGGAAAAGTGGCAAAACTTATGTTGGCATTGTTGTTGGCGGAGCAATTGGTGTCGTTCTCGGAGCACTTGGGCAATATTATGCTATTCACGGAGGGATTAATTTAGCTTTTGGTATAATAACACCTCTCGGTACAGTCGGAATGGTGGGACAAGGTTCAGACTGGTCTTTCCAATGGACAACAAATGCAGGCGGAGGCGGCTCTGTACCTATCGGAGATAATAAGCAACAAAACACAGATGCATTAGTACAGCAGCAAATTAACAATATGAATGCAGAATATCGAAAAGACAAACAATATGAGTATTATATGTATTTACATTCACAATACGGAAATACATCCAACAGCACTTCTGAATATTCGGTGCAGTTTGTAAGTTTAAATACTTCAATGAATAATGGTAACGTAGTCTATCACTATATGTTTGGCGGCGGAGAAGATTATAAATTATCGGAAGAAGCTTTTAACAGTTTAGTTATTAGTATGTATAATGAAAATTCTCTACATCCGGAAAATGTGCATTACAGCGGTTACAGTGATATTTATGTATTGGAATTTTCAGCATACGGTAGCGATTATGAAAATACTGTCGGTTACGGTGCTTTTTATATTCAAAGAGGGAAAGGAATAGTGGGATACTCCGACCAATGGAATTTTGAAAGACAAAACGGAACAAGACCCGACAGAGGTGAATTTAAAACTTGGATTGGTTCTCATATTCCGGGCACACCTTTCTGGGTTCTTTACGGTGTTTACCCGCCGGTTCAATACAGACCAACACATTAAAAAATATTATTATGAAAAGAAAAAAGATTATTATTCCGTTAATTATTATTTTACCGATATTATTATTAATCGGAAAATGTTATTATCACGACAGTACTTTTGTTGAAAAGAATATGAGAGAATATACCGGAGTTAAAAAATACATTATTACGGTATCTTATTACGATAATCATAACAGTTTTATTGAAGTTATTCTAACTTCACGTGAAAAACAACTATTATTAAAAAGAATGAAATTTAAAGAAGATATGGAAGATTTCAGAGGCAAAATTAAACCTGATTTTTTTTCAGAGAAAGAAGGATTTGTTTATCATGTAATAAAAAGAGGAGAACGTTCTTACAGGTATATTTTAATTGCATTAGAAAAAAACGGCAATATTATGCAAGTATATGAGTTGTATGGTGATCATTGATGCACAACATTTTCGTTTCAAAACAAAAATCACTATAATTGCATAAGCAAAAACAAACATTTGCCCAATATACCAACAGAGCAAGAAAACCAGAAACATGGGAATATTCAATAAACAATAATCAATCGTCAATAATCAATGGACGCGGCAACACAGCCCACGAAAGGATATTACAAACCGTATTCAATTTGGGGACGATAAAACATTATAACTATGAAAAAAAGAAATTTAATTTTAGCAATATCATTAATAAGTCTGTCATCATGTTTTTTTATTTCGCCGCCTATGGGTTCTTACAGTCAGTATTGTTACGACGGTAAAAATACCGGTCTTGATACTTTGTTAAATTTAAACGGATATTATTAAATTGATGACTCAATTGATGATAACGGAAATATTATACCCACACAAAAAAGAACAAATTACGCCTTAATATTTTATAAAGACGGTTTGTTTGCTCATTTCTTTATAGCTTATAAGCAAAATTAGTATTTTTTTATTTCGCTTCGATACAATGTCCGACTAAAATCTAAAATCAATAAAGTAAGACAGAAAAAACGATTAAATTATTTTTTTTATTTCTTGATTTTAAACATTTTCAATAACCATCTTTTTTAATTAAGCATATTTTCTATTACTGAAATAACGGCTTCTTTTTTTCTGACAGAAATTGGAATCTCTCTGCCGTTCTTCAAAACTATATAAGTTCCGTCTTTTTTATGAAACCTGTCTATATAGCTAATATTTACAAGATGAGATTGATGTGTTTTTATAAAATTATGGTTTTTTAAAATTCCTTCATATTCTTTTAGATTTTTTGAAACAGTAATTTTTCTATCTCCTTTAAATTTAAAAGTTGTATAACCTTTTTCTGACTCACAATTATAAATCTCAGAAATTTTCACAATATAAATATCAGTTGCAGTTTTTAGAATTATCTTATCCTTTTTTTTAGTAGAAGTTTTGTTAAAATCAAGCAGTTGTTTTATTGTAATGTCTTTTTGCCTTAAACTTATGTTTTCTTTTGCTTTTTCAACAGCCAACACAACATCCTCAATATCAAAAGGTTTCAAAACATAATCAATTGCATTATATTTGAATGCTTTAATTGCGAAGCCATTATGCCCTGTACAAAAAATTAGAGAAAAATTAATTGAAGTAAGTTGTTCAAGCAAATTAAAACCAGTTCCATCTGGCATTTCAATATCTAGAAAAACAATATCCGGATTAATTGCATTAATTGTTTCAATTCCGGATTTTACGTTATATGCAATTCCAGCAATTTGCACATCTTCTGCATAATTTTCTATTATTTGTTTTAATGAATTTTGGATTTTCTTCTCGTCATCAATCAGTACAATTTTATACATAATTATTTGCTTATAATTTTAATATATGGAATTGAAAAAATAACTTTAACTCCTCTATCTTGTTTATTAATTATTTGAAATGATATTTTTTGCTTCTTATTTTTATTAAGAATATCCAGCCTTTCTTGTGTAATATTTAATGCGTGTGATTTATGCAATTTATTTTCTTGATTTTCAAATCCTATTCCATTATCTTCAACAATAACTTCAATATTTTTGTGAGATTTTTTATATTCAACTTCAATTATGCCTTTATAATTAATATTTTTAAACCCATGGACAACAGCATTTTCCACAAAGGGCTGAATTAGCATAGGAGCTACTTGCACATTGTCAGGGTCAATTAATTCATCAACAATTATATCATACTCAAAACTGAGTTCAAAACGCATTTGCTGAATATTTAAATAATTTTCAATTGTTTCAATATCTTCTTTCAATGTAATAAATTCTTCCCTCGAATTATTTAAAATAGACCTTGTAAGTTTTGAAAAAGATGATAAATACATTGCCGCTTTTTTTGTTTCTTTTTCAAGCATATATGATTGAATTGAAGCAAGTGTATTAAAAATAAAATGTGGATTCATTTGTAGGCGAAGTAGTTTTTGATTAAACATTTCTGCCTCGTGTTTTGATTTTGTAAGTTTTTGCCTAAAAAATAATAATGTAATAACTCCCACTAATAATAAAATAAATGTAACAACGCCTGCAACAATTCTATTTTGTTGTGCTTTCCTTTTTGCTTTTGTTTGCAGTAATAAAATTTCTTTTTCTTTTTTGTCTGTTTCATAAACAATTTTTAATGTTTCAATTTTATTGTTTGTCTTTTCATTATTTAATGTATCATTTATAGCAATCAATTTCTCTTGATAAAGAAAAGCATTATAAAAATCATGTTTTTGTTTATATGTTTTAACTAAATCTTTTAGAATATCTTTTTTGTCTGAAATAACATTTAATTTATCAGCAAAAATTAAGGATTTGTTTAAGTACAAAATACCACTCTCCACTTTTTTTTGTTTTATTAAAATATTTCCTTTTAATCTGTAATATTTAACTAAACCAAAATTATTTTTAAGACTGTCATTTATTCTAAACGATTTTTCATTAAAGAAACTGGCACTATCCATATTCTCTTTAAAAAAATAAAGACCTGCAATATTGTTTAGTACTAATGAATAATAATTTAATTTGTTGCTATTTTTAAATATATTTTCAGATTTATTGTAAAATTTTAAAGATTTGTCATACTCTTTTAATTGTTCATAGGCAGAGCCAATATTAAGGTAGGAAGATGCAAACTCAATTTTATTTGTATTTGTTTCATTTTTTAATTTTAAGGACTTTTTATACAATTTTAAGGATTGTTTTACATTGCCTCTGTTTTGTGTAATTATTCCTAAATTATTGTAAATTTTTGCCATCCCCTTTTTATCATTTTCTTTTTCAAGAATTTCTAAAGCCTTATAATAATACTCAACAGATTTATCAAAAGCACCCAAATAATCATAAGCAACACCTAGGTCTGAATACCTTCGGGCAATAACACTATCATTTTTTGTTTGTTTTGCATATTTTAGAGACAATTTAAAGTTTTCTAAAGTATTTGTAAAATCATTTTTAAAAAAATAAGCCATTCCTAAAGTATGTATTGCTTCGCCTAAATTTTCTGGTGATTTTAGAAATTTAATTGAATTATTCAAATATAAAATTGCACTATCAAGTTCGTTCTTTTGCCGAAAAGATTTTCCTATTTGCATAAGAATATATCCTTTTTTATTACCTTGCAATTTTAAACTTGTATTTTTTAAGCTATCAATATTTTGTGAGGATGAAACAATAAATAATAAAAGAAAATGAAAGAGTAAGAGTCTTTTTTTCATTAATTATATTTTTAAAATACAAATATAAAATATTTCCATACAAATATAAAATAAACTCTAACGAATAAAGAAGACGCTAAAAAAATACAAAACAATTTATTTTTTTTGCAAAACTATTTTTAACACATTTTAATAATGCTTGGGCTTACACTTGATTCGCTATCTTTAGCTTATTAGTTAAAGGAGCATACAAGCAAGTAATAATTAAAGACTAACATTAACAAATA
This sequence comes from uncultured Chlorobiota bacterium, assembly GCA_947311445.1. Lineage (GTDB taxonomy): Bacteria > Bacteroidota > Bacteroidia > Bacteroidales > JAADGE01 > JAADGE01. Next base: position 24,081 of record CAMZKV010000103.1, read on the forward strand.
ATAAATTTTTAACTAATTATTATAGAAATATAAATTAATAAAATTCACAATTAACCTAAAATTTAATTAACAATTATATTTTGAGCATGGTACAAGTTTGTATCATGCTTTTTTAATACAAAAGAAGACTTTTCAAAAATTTGAAAAAGTCTTCTTTTTTTGTGGCGAGAACGAGAATTGAACTCGTGACCTCCGGGTTATGAATCCGACGCTCTAACCGACTGAGCTACCTCGCCTTTTTTTTAGCGGATGCAAATATATAAATTTTACTTAAAAAACGTATAAATATTTTTTTTATTTCATTATATTTATTAAACTGCAAACATAATAATAACTTATAAAGATGGAAAAACTAAAAAAAATTGAACTAGAATATTCAATAAATACAATTCCAAAAATATTATATTATAGGCTAAGCAATCCTTCCGGACTAGAAGAATGGTTCGCTAAAAAAGTAACTCTTGAAAATGGCATTTACACTTTTAAATGGTCTCAATCTGAACAACAAGCAAAATTAATTAGCAAAAAAACTGATAGTTTTATACGATTTAAATGGCTTGATGATGAACAAGAAGACACATACTTTGAATTTACCATTCACGAACAAGAATTAACAGGAGATGTTGCTATTAAAATTATTGATTTTGCAGAGTCTGATGAAGTAGAAGACATAACAGGTATGTGGACTGAGCAAATTGAAGGATTAAAACATACACTAGGAGTATAAATCTTATTGTTGTATGTTATTTCCGATGGTTCGAAATTTTATTTACAAGTTTTAAATATTCATTATTAGAACTTTAATCAAAAATTTTATTTATATACCCACCCTATTTTCCAATCTTAATATTGAACATACTTTACTTCTTTCTAAATATTTTTCATACATTTCTTCTAATATCTTAAGTTTAACTTTAAATTTTAAAGATATTTAACTTTCTGATATTATTTTTTAATCTTAATTTTTCTACTTTTGTTTTTAAATAAATTTTAAGTGAAGAAATTACACATATTAGTTACAAAATCATTTATCGGTCCTTTTATAGTAACCTTTGCTATTTCAATTTTCTTTTTACTAATGCAGTTTGTTTGGCTTTGGATTGAAGATTTAATTGGAAAAGGATTAGACTGGTTTATTATCTTAAAAATATTATTTTTTGCTGCTGCAATGCTTGTTCCTATGGCGTTACCACTTGCAGTTCTATTAGCTTCCGTAATGACTTTTGGAAACTTAGGAGAACATTTTGAACTTACAGCAATGAAATCTTCCGGAATTTCTCTTTGGAAAATTATGAGTCCTCTTATTATTTTTATGATTATGTTAAGTATAGGAGCTTTTTACTTTTCTAATAATGTTTTGCCATATACAAACATTAAATATGCAACTTTGCTCTATGACATTACAAAAAAACGCCCGGAATTAAATATTAAACCAGGAGTTTTTAATAATGATATTGATGGGTACAGCATAAAAATTGAAGATAAAGACCAAAATACAGGAATGATGTATGGCTTTATGATATACAATCATACAAAACAAAAAGGGAATAGAGAAATTACTCTTGCAGATTCCGGCGAAATGAATATTACACTTGACAGAAGAAATATGATTGTTACATTATACAACGGGAGCAATTATACAGAAGAAAAAGAAAAAAACAATGTAAAAAAAGAATATCCATACAGACATGACAGTTTTTCAAAACAAACAATAATTTTTGAACTTCCTGATATTTCAATGAAAAACAGTGACGAAAGTTTATTTGAAAAACATTATGAAATAATGGATACAGAACAACTCTCACATGCAATTGACTCATTAAAACGAGAGTACAAAATTAGGGTTTCAAACTTCAACAAAACAATAATTGAACGAAACTACTATAAATATGAAAAAAGATATGTTCACAAACACGATAGTATTCAAATGTTTAAAGACTCTGTTAGAAGATACCAACAACCTGAAAATCTAATTTCATATACAAATTTTGATAGTTTATATGCAAATATGTCAGTTTCTAAGAAACAAAAAATTATTAAAAATTCTATAAATTCAGTTAAAGACATAAAACGAAATATTGAAAATAATGGGACTTCTCTCTCTAACAGACTAAAATGGTTAAAAAAACATCAATTAGCTTGGTATAAAAAATTTTCCCTTTCCTTTGCTTGTTTAGTATTCTTTTTCATAGGTGCTCCTCTGGGTGCAATTATAAGAAAAGGGGGGTTTGGTTTGCCTATTTTAGTTTCGGTTGTACTATTTATGTTCTATTACGTTTTATTTATAACAGGAGAAAAATCTGCTGTTGAAAATGCAGTGCCTGTTATTGTTGGAGCATGGTTAGCTGCCGGAGTTTTATTTCCGTTTGGTGTTTTTATAACATACAAAGCTACAAAAGATGCTAAACTTGTTAACATTCAATTTATTCAAGATATTTTCAATAAAATTAAAGACTATGTTGAAAAGAAACAAAACCCTGAAAAGCAAAAAATTGGATAAAAATGAATATACTGCAAATACACAACAAAATCCCCTACCCTCCTAAAGACGGAGGTTCAATAGCGGTCTTTAATTTAACAAAAGGTTTTGCTGAAAACGGTCATAATGTGGACATATTAGCCTTTAACACAAAAAAACACTTCATTAATATTGATTCTTTCAAAAATAAAATTCATAAAAACATAGAAATAATCGGACTTGATATTAACACAGATTTAAAACCAATCAAAGCATTGAAAAATTTATTTTTTTCTAAACTACCATATAATGCAGAAAGATTTATTTCAGAAGATTTTAAGACTAAACTTATAGGATTATTAAAAACTAAAAAATACAACCTAGTACAAATTGAAGGTTTATACCTAATGCCTTATATCCAAACTATAAAAAAATATTCTCACGCAAAAATTGCATTTAGATCACACAATATAGAACACGAAATTTGGGAACAAACACTTAAGCAAGAAAAAAGTTTTTTTAAAAAAATATATTTAAAAATTATTGCTAAAAGAATGAGAAAATTTGAAGTTTCATTCATAAATAAATACGATTTTCTTATACCTATAACACAAAGAGATGCAAATATTTTTAATAAATTAGGAAATAATAAAAAAACTTTAGTTTCTCCCACCGGAGTTGATGCCTCAAAATATAAAGGCAAAAAACAAAAATTTGAAAAAATTAAACTCTTTCACCTAGGTTCATTAGATTGGACACCAAACCAAGAGGGAATAATTTGGTTTTTAGAAAATGTTTGGGGGGAAGTTTTAAAACAAAATACCGATTTAACTTTCTCAATAGCAGGTAGAAATGCACCAGAATGGTTAATTAATAAATTTAAAGAATATAAAAATATAAATTATCTTGGTGAAATTGATGATGCAATAAAATTTATGCAAAAACATAATATTATGCTTGTACCATTATTGTCCGGCAGTGGAATGAGAATAAAAATTATTGAAGGAATGGCATCCGGAAACATAATAATTTCCACTTCCAAAGGGGCAGAAGGTATTAAGGGTAGAGAAAATAAAGATTTTATTATTGCAAATACAAAAGATGAATTTATAAATAGCATTGCAAGTATTACAAATAAAAAATTACCTTTAAAAGAAATATCATTTAATGCACAAGAGTTTATTCTAAATAATTTTGATAATTTTACAATCTCAAAAAGACTTATTGAGTTTTATAAAAACAATTATTAAAATAGTACTAATTTGTATATTTCTTTTCAAATATTATTTTGGTTTAGTGTATTAGCAATATTTCATTCTTATGTTTTATTTCCTTTTATTTTAAAAATTTTAGCTAAAAACAAAGAAGTAAATCAAGATGTTTTTAAACTTTCAGACTCAAATCTCCCAAAAGTATCTATTCTTATGTCTCTTTATAACGAAGAAGATGTTATCTCAGAAAAAATAGAATCAATTTTAAAATCAAATTATCCATCTGAAAAACTTGAAATTATTGTTGGTTCTGATAATTGTGATGACAACACCAACGATATTGTTTCTGCACTTTGCAAAGAAAATCCAAATTTATTTTTCTTCCCCTTTACCACAAGACAAGGAAAACCTAGCATCATCAATCAGCTTCAAAAAAAATCAATAGGTACAATTATTATTATAACAGATGCAAATGTTATTTTCTCAGAAAACACTATTTTTGAGATGGTTAAACACTACAAAAACAGCAACATAGGTCTAGTAGATACAAGAATGACAAACACCAAAGAATCTATTTCTAAAACAGGAATTTCAATTCAAGAGAGCAGTTATAATTCCAGAGAAGTAAAAATTAAACAAAATGAAAGCCTGATATGGGGAACAATGATGGGTCCTTTTGGAGGATGCTATTCTTTAAGAAACGATCTTTTCAAAGATGTTCCTGTAAATTTTCTTGTTGACGATTTTTATATAAACATGAATGTCTTAAAGCAAAATAAAAAAGCAATTAATTGCATGAATGCGATTGTTTATGAAGATGTTTCAAACAATATTAAAGATGAATTCAGAAGAAAGATAAGAATTTCAACCGGCAATTTTCAAAATTTAGCAACTTTTAAAAATTTATTATTTTCAAAGGCAAAAGGCTTATCATTTAGTTTTTTTTCTCATAAAGTATTAAGATGGTTTGGGCCTTTTCTTTTAATTATTGCCTTTTTATCAAATCTTTTTTTAATAAAATTTGATTTTTATAAAATTAGTATAATTATATTTTTAGCAACTTTTATACTCCCTTTTATTGACGTAATATTAAAAAAACAAAAAATTAATATCTCAATTTTTAGGTTTATAACTCACTTTTACACAATGAATATTGCATTATTAATAGGTTTCTTCAGGTTTTTATCAGGAGTTAAGTCTGGCGTTTGGCAACCTACAAAAAGAAACCAATCAAAATAAAACATTAAAATAGATGACCAAAAATTCAAAACTAAATACAATTCCCGAGGCAATTGAAGCCATTAAAAATGGTGAAATAATAATTGTTGTTGATGATGAAGATCGTGAAAACGAAGGCGATTTTATAACATCAGCAGAGCTTATTACTTCTGACAAAGTTAATTTTATGGCAAAATATGGCAGAGGGTTAATTTGTGCTGCAATTCCGGAAAAGCGTTGTGTTGAACTTGATTTAGAGTTAATGATTGGGAAACAAACAAATACATCTTTGCACGAAACTCCATTTACAGTTTCTGTTGATTTAATTGGAGATGGTTGCACAACAGGAATATCTGCTTCCGACCGCTCTAAAACAATAAAAGCATTAGTAAGTGAAAAAACAAAAGCAGAAAACTTAGCAAGACCCGGACACATTTTTCCTCTAAAATCCAAAAACATGGGAGTTTTACGACGTGCCGGGCATACAGAAGCAACAGTAGATTTAACAATACTTGCAGGATTAAAACCCGGAGGTGCATTAGTAGAAATTATGAATGATGATGGCACTATGGCTCGTCTTCCTGAGCTTCTTGAAGTTGCAAAAAATCACAAACTAAAAATTGTAACAATTAAAGACTTAATTTCATACAGGCTTAAAGAAGAAACTCTAATAGAAAGAGGCGAAAGAGTGCAAATGCCAACCGAATATGGTGATTTTGAACTAGTTCCATACAAACAAATTTCAAATGGATTAGAACATTCTGCTCTTATAAAAGGAAGTTGGGAAAAAGATGAAGCTGTTTTAATTAGAGTTCATTCCTCATGTGTAACAGGAGATATCTTTGGCTCTCAACGTTGCGACTGCGGAGACCAACTTCATGAAGCAATGAGAATGGTAGAAAAAGAAGGCAAAGGAATTATTTTATATATGAACCAAGAAGGAAGAGGTATTGGATATTTTAATAAAATAAAAACATACAAACTTCAAGAGCAAGGGTACGACACAGTTGAAGCAAACCACAAACTTGGATTTGATGATGACGAAAGAGATTATGGTGTTGGTGCTCAAATACTTCGAGATTTAGGCGTTTGCAAAATTCGACTCATGACAAACAATCCTGTAAAACGTGCCGGTTTGGAAGGCTACGGATTAGAAATTGTAGAAACTGTTCCTATTGAACTTCCAACAAATAAGCACAATCATTTTTATATGAAAACAAAAAAAACAAAAATGGGACATAACTTAAAAAATGTATAAGTTTAATAATAAGAAAATGCCTCATACTTTTAACTTTTAACTCTTTTAGACACATGAAAGAAAAAAGAACAACAAACACATTATTGCTAATTATAGCATTGCCCATAATATTTTACATATTAAAATTACTGTCTTTTATATTTATACCTCTCGTTTTCTCAATGTTTATTGCATTATTTTTTATGCCCCTAATGCGAAAATTTAACAAAATGAAAATTCCAAAAGCTATAAGTCTTATTATTGTAATATTAATTATAGCTGTGTTTTTTAAACTTACAGGAGAATTAATAAAACTAACCAGTAGAGAAATTATAAGTTCTGATATTAATTTACTTGAAAATATCGAACTAAAATTAAAATCTCTAATAGTTCCAATAGAAGATATTCTTGGAATAGAACGCATTGACGGAAAAAGTATTACAAGTCACTACTTGCAAAAGATTAATTTGACCAAAAATTTTAAAGTAACATTTGATATTATCGGAAATACAATTTCAATGACTTTAATGACAGTTTTTTTTGCTATTCTATTTCTTGCAGAATCCTTAAACTTTCAACAAATTTTAAACCACACAATTATTCGCCAAAAATTTTCATCAATAAAAGTTTTTATGCGTATTGAAAAAGATATTAGAACGTTTATAAAGGTAAAATTTTTCATAAGTTTTCTTACAGGTTTAGGTTTTACACTTGCTTGTTATTTTTTTGGTGTTAGTTTTCCAATTTTTTGGGGATTATTAGCATTTGTTTTCAATTTTGTTCAAATGATAGGCTCAATTGTTGCAGTTATTCTCTTATCTGTATTTGCTTTTGTAGAACTTGATACTACAGGATTTCTACTTTTCTTTATTTTAACCATTGTACTTGTGCAAGTTGTTATGGGAAGCATTTTAGAACCAATTTTTATGGGAAAATCTTTCTCAATAAACATAATAACTATATTAGTTATGCTTATGTTTTGGGGTTTTATTTGGGGTATTCCGGGAATGATACTTGCTGTACCAATTACAGTTTTTATTAAAATAATTATGGAGCATTTTCCTCAAACAAAAATAATCTCTAAACTAATGTCTTGACAAAGAACAAACAAGATGAAAAAGTACGATGTTGTAATATTAACACAAAAGAAATTTTTCAAGCCTAAAAATCCTGATTGGTACACAAAACAAGTTCTTAAAGAAGATAATCTTGTAGAAGAAGCCATAAAAAAAAAGGGAATAAAAGTTATACGAACATATTGGGACAATCCTGATTTTGATTTTTCGGAAGCAAAAATTACAATTTTTAGAACAATTTGGGATTATTTTCATCGTTTTGATGAATTTTCAAAATGGTTAGAAGCCACAAAAAATAAAACCAGATTTATTAATTCAGCCGAAACTATTTATTGGAATATTGACAAACATTATTTGCAAGATCTTTCAGAAAAAGGTATAAATATACCAAATACATATTTCATAAAAAAAGGTGATAAACGTACTTTATCAGAAATTTTTAAAAAGTGTAATTGGAAAGATGCAGTTTTAAAACCTGCCATTTCGGGTGCTGGCAGACATACTTACAAAATATCTTCCAAAAACCTTGTCTCTTACGAGCATATATTCAGCGAGTTAATAAAAAATGAAGATTTGATGCTGCAAGAATTTCAATATAATATTTATGAAAAAGGAGAACTTGCATTTATTCTTTTCAATGGAAAATTTAGCCATTCAATTTTAAAAAAAGGAAAGAAAGGCGAATTTAAAGTACAAGACGATTTTGGCGGAACTGTACATAAGTACATAGCCACAAAAGAAGAAATTATTTTTGCCGAAAAAGTTGTTTCTATTTGCACGCCTTTGCCTGTTTATGCTCGTGTTGATATAATTTCAGACAATAATAAAAAACCTGCAATAGGCGAACTTGAACTCATTGAACCTGAACTTTGGTTTAGGTTTCATAATCCGGCAGCTGATTTATTTGCTGATGCAGTTTCTGAATATTTAGATTAATAAAACAAAATTCTATATTCCTTTTTTATATTGAATGTTGCTTGTGTATAAAATAACTTCATTAAGTTTATTTTTAGCTTTAGCATTTCCTTTTATATATTTATTGAAAAGTTTAAGAATCTCTGATTTTTCTAATTTTATTTTTGTTTTTGTGTCAATATCTCTTAAATCAACAAAAAAACTTGAAAAGGTATTTGGAATATCCGACACAATATCTGTATTCAAAAAGTTATGTTCGTTATAAATCCTACTATAATTACCGGCAGATTTTTCAACAAAAAAAGTGTTTTTTTTCAAATTCATAATTGTCTCCGAATTTTTATAGGAGTGCATAAAGTCGTAATCAATTTCATCTTTTTCACAGCCCGTAATTTGATAAAAAAAGTTTTGTCTGCTCGTCATAAGCTCAATTGGGTGATAAATACTGTAATAAAGGCTGAAATCTTTCGGCTTTTTTATTCCCTTAATTTGGAACTTATTAATTTCATTAGAAATAAAAGAACCTTTACAAAATGAGAATTGTTTTAAAGTCAATAAACTGTATGAATTAACAATATTTAAAAAAGGACCTGCAATCCAATATATTTCTAACTTATCAGCCTCATAAGCAATTCCTGTATTATTCGTAACAATTTTATTTACATTTATTTGCGAAAGAATATTAAGTGCAGCATCATAATCCTCTCCAATTAAAATAGTAGGAAACCAAGGAATTAAATTTTTATTTTTATTAAATAGTTCAACAAATTCATTAATATTATTTTTCAAACCATTAGGAAGCTGAAAGTAAATATTTACTGAGCTTTCTTTGCAAAGATTTAAATCTTTTTTATTTGAAATTAATACTGAAAGAGATGGTTTAATAAGTTCATTTTTTAATCTTTTTAGGGCTTGAAGTTTTATAGGAGCAAAACTTTCTTTTGAACCCTTTAAAATATATATAATTCTTTTTGCAATTGCAGTAAGTTCTTTAAACGAAATAAATAAGCCATCTTGAAGATTTTCTAAATTCAAATTTTCAATAAAGAATTCTGTTTCATTTATAGGTTTTAATCTTTGAAATAAACTTGTATAGTCCAGCTTGTTTCTATCTGTTTTTATAAGATTAGTTTCTGAAACTTCTGTAAAGGAAATGTCTGGAGTTTTAACAGAAATTCTCAAAGTTTCGCCAAACTTACCAAAAACACATAATTTTACAGGTATTTTATCAATACTCAGCTTATCAATAATACTTTTTATATGAGAAGTTTTTTTTTCACTTTCTTCAAAAACTTCTTTTTTTGCAATCTCTAAGTTTTCTTCATATATGCCTTCCTTAGATTTTGCTAAATATATTGCAGAATGATTGCGAGGATTATCAATAAACATATTTTTATTAATCTTTCCTTTTAAAAATGAGTTTGTAAAATCCCGATTAAACACTTTATAAAGCACACTATTATCATTGCTCAATTGGGCTTTAAACATATTCTGTATTTGCTTTCGATAAGCCTCAACAACAGTAAAAACGTAATTAATTTTCTTTATTCTTCCTTCAATTTTTATTGCATCAACACCTGCATCATACAATTCTTTTAAATCAAAAAATGCGGAATTATCTTTAAGATTTAGGGGAAACTCTTTATTGATTGGAGTTGGAAAGTATTTATCTCGGCAGGGCTGGCTGCATCTTCCTCTATTCCCGGACTTGCCACTTTGGACAGAACTCATATAACAGTTTCCTGAAAAAGAAATGCAGTAAGACCCATGAACAAATACCTCGCTCAAAATATTGTGTTTATGGGCTACCGAACTTAAATGTTGTATTTCTTTAAGGTTTAGTTCTCTTGAAAGGTTTACTCTTTTTGCATTTAATGTGCTCAAAAACTTAATTTGCCCTTCATTATGAGTTGTAATCTGGGTTGAAGCATGAATTTTGAAGTCTTTAAAATAATTATAAATTATATAAAATAAACCAAAATCTTGAATAATAAGTCCGTTAATATTTATGTTAATTAACTTGTTCAGAAAGCGAATAAGGTCTGGAATTTCACTTTCAACAATAATAATATTAAGTGTAATGAAAATTTTGCAATCATTTTTATGTGCAAGTCTTAAAATTCCTTTTAAATCCTCAAAATCAATATTATGGGCATGATTTCTTGCATTAAATTTTTTTAAGCCACAATATACCGCATCAGCTCCCGATATAATTGCTGTTTTTACTGCATCAATATCGCCTCCGGGAGCTAACAATTCAAATTTCCTGTTCATTAAAAGACTTAACTTATTTGTAAAACCACACAAACAAATTGCAATAATAAATTTATGCCTTAGCAGTAGGTCCGCCAAAATTCATAGGCATTTTTGGCCCCTTAATTTCTTTTATTTGTCCAAATACTTGCTCATATTTACTTACATTATCGCCTAATGCTTTCAATAATCTTTTTGCATTATCAGGAGACATAATAATTCTTGATTTTACAGGAGCTTTTGGTATTCCGGGCATCATTCTGACAAAATCTACAATAAATTCAGAAGCAGAATGTGAGATTACTGCTAAATTTGAATATACACCTTGCGCAATTTCTTCGGTTAATTCAATGTTTAAACCACCTTTGTTGTCTTTATTTTCCATACATATATTTTTAAAAAGAAAAGCCTAAGTCTCCTGACCTAAGCTTTTCTGTAAAGTTAGGAGTCAAAAAATGACTCATTAAAAAAGATATTACTCTTCTTTATTTTCAGTTAAAGTTTCTAGTTCTTGTTTAGAACCAACAATTATCTTATTATATTCTCTCATACCGGTTCCTGCTGGAATTTTATGTCCTACAATAACATTTTCTTTTAAACCAAGCAAATAATCAGTCTTTCCGGATATAGCAGCCATATTAAGTACTTTTGTTGTTTCTTGAAATGACGCAGCCGATAAGAAACTTTTTGTTCCAAGTGATGCTTTTGTAATTCCTTGTAAAACGGGTTTTGCAGTTGCTTGAATTGCTTCTCTAACAATCATCTGATTTTTGTCATTTCTTTTCAAGAAAGAATTTTCGTTTCTAAAATCTTTATTAGAAATTATTTCTCCGACTTTATATTTTTCTGAATCTCCGGTATCTTCGATAACTTTCTTACCAAAAATAACATCATTTTCGTCAATAAAGTCCCATTTATCAACAACTTGCGTTTCTCTAAAATTAGTATCGCCGGCATCTTCAATTTCAACTTTTTTCATCATTTGCCTTACAATAACCTCAAAGTGTTTATCATTAATTTTTACACCTTGTAAACGATATACGTCTTGTACTTCATTAACAATATGTTCCTGTACTTTTGTTGCTCCTTTAATCTCAAGAATATCTTTTGGAGTGATAACACCATCGGATAAAGGCATTCCGGATTTAACAAAATCTCCAGGTTGAACAAGAATTTGTTTTGAAAGGGAAATATAATATTTCTTTGTATCACCAGTTTTTGATGTAATAACAACTCCTTTTTTCCCTCTCTTAATTTTATCAAAAGAAATAATACCATCAATTTCTGCGACTGTTGCTGGGTTTGAAGGATTTCTTGCCTCAACAAGTTCAGTTATTCGAGGAAGTCCTCCGGTAATATCACCAGCTTTACCAGCTATTCTAGGTATTTTTGCTATAATATCTCCTTGTACAATTTTATCACCATTTTCAACAGAAAGATGTGCTCCTGCCGGCAAATTATATTCTCTTAGAGTCTCTCCACCTTCATCTAGAATCACAATTTCTGGATTCTGTCTTTTGTTTTTAGACTCAATAATTACTTTCTCAATAAAGTTTGTTTGTTCGTCTTTTTCAATTTTATATGTTAACCCTTCTGCAAGGTGTTTAAATCCAACTTGCCCGGTAAATTCTGATATAATTAAAGCATTGTACGGATCCCAATCACAAATTAAACTTCCTTTTGTAATTTTCCCTTCTTGAATATATAATTTTGCTCCATATGGAATAGCATATGTTGTAAGAACTGTATTTGTATTTTCATCTCTAATTTTCATTTCAGTCATACGACTTACAACCATTTCATATTTTTCTCCATCCTTTTCTACACTTACCGTTCTAATATCTTCAAATTCAACAATTCCGCCATATTTAGCAATAATACTATTTTCAGAAGCAGCTCCACCTGCAACTCCTCCAACGTGAAAGGTTCGAAGTGTAAGTTGTGTTCCAGGCTCTCCAATTGATTGAGCTGCAATAACTCCAACAGCTTCTCCTCTACCTACAAGTTTACCCGTGGATAAGTTACGTCCATAACATTTGGCACAAGCACCTACTCTTGTTTCACAAGTTAATACTGATCTTACTTCAACTTTTTCGATTGATGATTTTTGTATTTTATCCGCAATTTTCTCATTTATTTCTACTCCTGCTTTAACTATTAACTCATCAGTTGAAGGATCGTATAAATCGGAAACAGTTGTTCTTCCAAGAATTCTATCTCTAAGTGTTACAATTACTTCATCTTTAGTCATTACGTTTGTTGCAACAAGTCCTCTAAGAGTTCCGCAGTCTTCTTCAGTTATTACAACATCCTGAGCCACATCTACAAGTCTTCTTGTTAGATAACCCGCATCTGCGGTTTTAAGTGCAGTATCTGCTAGACCTTTTCTGGCACCGTGAGTAGAAACAAAATATTCAAGTACTGAAAGTCCTTCTTTAAAGTTAGAAAGTATAGGATTTTCAATAATCTGCCCAGTTGTTGCTCCTGATTTCTGAGGTTTTGCCATTAGCCCTCTCATGCCTGAAAGCTGTCTAATTTGCTCTCTTGATCCCCTTGCTCCGGAATCTAGCATCATAAAAACTGAATTAAACCCTTGTTTGTCTGAACTAATTTTGTTCATTACTTCTTGGGTAAGTTTAGCGTTCGTATGTGTCCAAATATCAATAATCTGATTGTATCTTTCGTTATTTGCAATGAATCCCATATTAAAGTTATTCATTACTTCTTCAACTTTATCATAACCTTCTTGAACTAATTCTTCTTTAACATCAGGAATTATAACATCATCTAAATTAAATGATAATCCTCCTTCAAATGCCATTTTATAACCAAGGTTTTTAATATTATCAAGAAAATCTGCAGTTGTAGAGATTCCACAAACACTTAAAACATTTCCAATAATATCTCTTAAAGATTTTTTAGTAAGAACTTCGTTAATATATCCAACTTCCTTCGGAACATATTGGTTAAACATTACTCTTCCAACAGTTGTTTCAATATATTCTTCGTTAAATAATAATTTTATTGTAGCGTGAAGATCAACTGCTTTTTCATTATATGCAATATTAACTTCAGCGGGAGAATAAAATGTTAAGCCCTCTCCTTTAACTACACGCTCTTTTGAGCTTTTTCTTATTTTTGTAATATAATACAATCCTAAAACCATATCTTGCGAAGGCACTGTAATTGGAGCACCGTTTGCTGGATTAAGAATGTTGTGAGAAGCTAACATTAACATTTGAGCCTCTAAAACGGCATCGTTCCCTAGTGGTAAATGAACAGCCATTTGGTCTCCATCAAAATCGGCATTGAAGGCTGTACAAACAAGTGGGTGTAATTGAATTGCTTTTCCCTCAATTAGTTTCGGTTGAAAAGCCTGTATCCCAAGTTTGTGCAATGTTGGAGCACGGTTCAGGAGAACAGGATGTCCTTTAAGAACATTTTCAAGTATATCCCAAACTACTGCGTCTCTTCTGTCAACAATCTTTTTGGCAGACTTAACAGTTTTTACAATTCCTCTTTCTATAAGTTTCCTTATAACAAAAGGTTTGTATAGTTCTGCCGCCATTTCTTTAGGAATACCACATTCATGAAGTTTTAATTCCGGACCAACAACAATTACTGAACGTGCAGAATAATCGACCCGTTTTCCTAGTAAATTTTGACGAAAACGCCCTTGTTTTCCTTTTAAACTATCACTTAAAGATTTTAATGGTCTATTTGCATCTGTTTTAACAGCTCCTGCTTTTCTTGAGTTATCAAATAAAGCATCAACAGACTCTTGAAGCATTCTTTTTTCGTTTCTAAGAATTACTTCGGGTGCTTTTATTTCAATTAATCTCTTTAATCTGTTATTTCTAATTATAACTCTTCTGTATAGATCATTTAAATCAGATGTTGCAAAACGTCCTCCATCTAAAGGCACTAAAGGTCTAAGTTCAGGAGGAATAACTGGCAAAACTTTAACTATCAACCATTCCGGTTTATTTAATCCTTTTGATGCTTGAAAAGCATTTATAACATTTAAACGTTTAAGAGCTTGACTTTTTCTTTGTTGAGAAGTTTCATTTTTTGATTTATATTTTAAATCAACTGAGAGTGCATCTAAATCTACTCTACTTAAAAGAGCCTCAACAGCACTTGCTCCCATTTTAGCAATAAATTTGTTAGGATCATCATCTTCTAACATATCATTATCAGGAGGTAAACTTTCAAGTACATCCATATATTCTTCCTCACTCAAAAAATCAAGAACTTTTAATCCATCTTCTTTTTTTACTCCTGGTTGAATTACGCAATATTTTTCATAATAAATTATTGCGTTAAGTTTTTTTGTTGGAATGCCTAACAAATAGCCTAACTTATTGGGAAGTGATCTAAAATACCACAAATGTACAACAGGAACAACAAGAGCAATGTGTCCTGATCTGTCTCTTCTTACTTTTTTCTCAGTAACTTCAACTCCACATCTGTCACAAACAATTCCTTTATATCTTATTCTTTTGTATTTCCCGCAATGACATTCGTAGTCTTTAATAGGACCAAATATTCTTTCGCAAAATAATCCGTCTCTTTCGGGTTTATATGTTCTATAGTTTATTGTTTCCGGTTTTAGAACTTCGCCACTTGAACGTTCTAAAATTTCTTCGGGAGATGATAAACTTATTACAATTTTTGAAAAATCTTTCGGTGCTTTTGTTTTTTGTCTGAAAGCCATATTTTAATGTTAAAAAATTGTTATATTAAAAACTTTGAATTATACAAATTAGTTTATAAAATTTACTCTAAACTAATACGTAAACCAAGACCTCTCAATTCATGTAAAATTACTTTGAAAGATTCCGGCACACCTGGTTTTGGTAATGGAATTCCTTTTACAATTGCTTCGTATGCTTTTGCTCTTCCTATTACATCATCTGATTTTACGGTCAAAATTTCTTGAAGAATGTTTGCTGCTCCAAATGCTTCAAGTGCCCATACTTCCATTTCTCCAAATCTTTGACCTCCAAATTGTGCTTTACCTCCAAGTGGTTGCTGTGTAATTAATGAATATGGTCCAATAGAACGTGCATGCATTTTATCGTCAACCATATGTCCTAATTTCAACATATAAATTACTCCTACTGTTGCAGGTTGATGAAATTTCATTCCTGTACCGCCATCATACAAATGGACTTTTCCATATCTAGGTAATCCAGCCTTGTCGGTATATTCATTAATATCATCAATTGTTGCTCCATCAAAAATCGGAGTAAAAAATTTAACTCCTAATTTTAATCCAGCCCAACCAAGAACAGTTTCATAAATTTGCCCTAAGTTCATTCTTGAAGGCACACCTAATGGGTTTAATACAATATCAACAGTTGTTCCATCCTCAAGGAAAGGCATATCTTCCTCTTTTACAATTCTTGCAACAATGCCTTTGTTTCCATGTCTTCCTGCCATTTTATCTCCAACTTTAATTTTTCTTTTTTTGGCAATATAAACCTTTGCAAGTTGAAGAATTCCAATAGGTAATTCATCTCCAACAGAGATACTATATTTTTTTCTTCGAAATTTACTTTGAATTTCTTTATTTCTAATTGAGAAATTATGAAGTAGTCTTTCAATTAATTTGTTAGAGTGTTCATCTGTAGTCCATCCAACAGGATTTACAGACATATAATCAATCTCTTTTAATTTTTTAAGAGCAAACTTTTTGCCTTTAGGAATTAGTTCGACATTAATAAAGTCGAATACTCCGTTAGAAGTTTTTCCATTAACCAAAATAAATAATTTATCAACTAATTTTTCAGTTAATAACAATAGTTCTCTTTCCAATTCAACATCTATTTTTTCTAATAGAGGTTTGTCTGCATTTTTTATTTTTCTACTCTTAATTGAACGAGAGAATAACTTTTTATTTATTACAACACCTTTTAATGAAGGTGAGGCTTTTAAGGAAGCATCTTTTACATCTCCTGCTTTATCTCCAAAAATTGCTCTTAGAAGTTTTTCTTCGGGTGATGGGTCAGACTCTCCTTTTGGAGTAATTTTTCCGATAAGAATATCTCCTGGTCCAACATGTGCTCCTATTCGAATCATTCCATTTTCATCAAGTTGTCTTGTTGCTTCTTCGCTCACATTTGGAATGTCAGGAGTTAATTCTTCTGTTCCTCTTTTTGTATCTCTTACTTGAAGAACATGCTCTTCTACATGAATTGAAGTAAAAACATCTTCTCTTACAACTCTTTCAGAAATTACTATTGCATCCTCAAAATTATAACCTTTCCAAGGCATAAATGCAACTTTTAAATTCTTTCCAAGAGCAAGTTCTGAATTATCTGTAGAGTATCCATCTGTTAATATTTGTCCAGATTTAACTTTATCTCCTTTTCTTACAATTGGAATAAGGTTAACAGTAGTATTTTGATTAGTTTTTCTAAATTTTGGTAATTTATACCTTTTAGTATCATCATCAAAACTTACAAATTTATCATCTTCTGATCTTAAATACCTAATAACTATTTCATTAGCATCTACATAATCAACAATACCATCTCCTTCAGCAAAAATATGGACTCTACCGTCTCTTATAACCATAGGTTCAATCCCTGTTCCTACAATTGGAGAATCACTTGTAATTAAAGGAACGGCTTGACGCATCATATTTGATCCCATCAGTGCACGGTTTGCATCGTTATGTTCTAAGAAAGGTATTAGTGATGCTGCTATTGAAGCTATCTGATTTGGAGCAACATCCATATAGTCTAGCTTCTCTTTTTCTATATAAGGGAAATCTCCATGAGAACGAGCTTTTACACGTTCAGTTTCCAATTCTCCTTTTTCATTAAAATGAGAATTAGCTTGTCCTATAATTTTATTATCTTCCTCTTCTGCACTTAAATATTTAACGCCTTTTTCTGAAACATCAATTTTTCCGGCTTTAACAGTTCTGTATGGTGTTTCAATAAAGCCTAAATCGTTTATTTTTGCGAATACACATAATGATGAAATTAGTCCAATATTTGGTCCTTCGGGAGTTTCTATTGGGCAAAGTCTTCCGTAATGAGTATAGTGAACATCTCTCACTTCAAAGCCTGCCCTTTCTCTAGATAATCCACCAGGTCCAAGTGCAGACATTCTTCTTTTATGTGTCATTTCAGCTAATGGATTTGTTTGATCTAAGAACTGAGATAATTGGTTTGTTCCAAAAAATGAATTTATAACAGAAGATAGTGTTTTTGCATTTATCAGGTCAATAGGAGTAAAAACTTCATTATCTCTAACATTCATTCTTTCTCGAATTGTTCTAGCCATACGAGCAAGTCCCACTCCAAATTGGTTTCCTAACTGTTCTCCAACAGTTCTTACACGTCTGTTACTTAGATGATCAATATCATCAACATCTGTTTTTGAATTTATTAGTTCAATCAAATATTTAATGATTTCTATAATATCTTCTTTGGTAAGAACTTTAGTTTCTTGTGGGATATCTAGTTTTAGTTTCTTGTTGATTTTATACCGTCCAACATCACCTAAATCATATCTTTTTTCTGAAAAGAAAAGATTTTCAATAACTTCTCTAGCTGTTGATTCATCGGGCGGTTCTGCACTTCTTAATTGTCTGTAAATATATAATACAGCTTCTTTTTCAGAGTTACAAGGGTCTTTTTGTAAAGTACTATATATTAATGCGTAATCAATAGGGTTTGTAGATTCTTTGTGTATTAGTATTGTTTTTGTTCCAGAATCAAGAATTTGGTCAACATGATGTTCTTCAAGTACAGTTTCTCTATCAATTATAACTTCATTTCTTTCAATTGAAACAACTTCGCCGGTATCTTCATCAACAAAATCTTCTGACCAAGATTTTAAGACTCTGGCTACTAATTTTTTACCTACTGATTTTTTAAGAGTTGATTTAGTAACTTTAATTTCATCAGCTAAATCAAATATCTCAAGTATTTCTTTGTCACTTTCATATCCAATTGCCCTAAGTAGAGTAGTAACAGGTAATTTCTTTTTTCTATCAATGTATGCAAACATCACATTATTGATGTCTGTTGCAAATTCAATCCAAGAACCTCTGAATGGGATAATTCTAGCTGAATATAATTTAGTTCCGTTTGCGTGTAAACTTTGACTAAAGAATACTCCAGGAGATCTATGTAGCTGAGATACAATAGCTCTTTCAGCTCCATTAATTATAAAAGTCCCTTTTGGAGTCATGTAGGGAATTTGATCTAAATATACATCTTGTATAACTGTATCAAAATCTTCATGATCTGGGTCTGTACAATATAATTTTAGTTTTGCTCGAAAAGGTAAGCTATATGAGAGTCCTCTTTCAAGACACTCATCAATAGAATATCTTGGGGGGTCTAAGCTATAATCCAAAAACTCGAGAACAAAATTATTTCTTGTATCTGTTATTGGGAAATTATCTGTAAAAACTTTGTATAAACCTTCGTTTTTTCTTTCTTCATGTGTAGAGTTGAATTGAAAAAACTCTCTAAATGTTTTTAACTGAATTTCAAGAAAATCCGGATAATCGTATGTGTTTTGGGTTGATGCAAAATTTATTCTTTTAGTTGAAGATATCATAAGTAGGTTTTGTTTTAAAAATATGAATATAATTTACAACAAAAGGTTTAGAGTTAAAATAACTTAACTCTAAACCTAATTTAACTGAAATTAAAAAATTATTTCAGTTCTACTTCGGCTCCTTCTCCTTCTAATTCAGCCTTTAAAGCTTCAGCTTCTTCTTTTGAAACTCCTTCTTTAATTGCAGAAGGTGCACCATCAACTAATTCTTTTGCTTCTTTAAGACCAACGCTTGTAAGTTCTTTAACTTTTTTAACAACTTTTAACTTAGCTGCACCTGCTGATTTCAATATTACATCAAATTCAGTTTTTTCTTCTGCGGCTCCGCCATCTGTGCCTCCTGCTACTGCAACTGCTACAGGTGCTGCTGCTGGTTCAATTCCGTATTCGTCTTTAAGAATATCTGCTAATTCTTTTACTTCTTTTACAGTTAAGTTTACTAATTTTTCTGCAAAATCTTTAATATCTGCCATTTTCCTAAATTTTTAAAATAGTTTAATTTTTATTTTTATTATTCTTTTTCTTCAAGAGTCTTTAAAATACCTGAAATAGTATTTCCTCCTGATTGTAATGCTGAGAGTACGCTAACAACTGGTGCTTGTAATAATCCAATAACATCTGCAATAAGTTCTTCTTTAGATTTAATAGCTACTAATGTATCTATTTGATTATCTCCAAAATAGAAGCCTTCTTCAACATAGGCACCTTTCAATACCGGTTTTTCAAGCTTATTTTTCTCTCTGAACTCTTTAATCAATTTTGCAGGTTTATTACCAACTTCACTAAACATTATTGAAGTTTCACCTTTTAGTACCTCAAACAATTCTGACAATTCTTTATCAGACTTTTCAATCGCTTTTATTAATAAGGTATTTTTAGCGACAACTAACTCTATCTCATTCTTATAACACTCTTTTCTTAAGTTAACAGTATCACTTGCACTTAATCCAAGTGAATTTGTAACATAAATATGAGAAGCATTATTTATCTTTTTTGTTAGTATGTCAATTACCTGATTTTTTTCTTCACGTGTCATAATCAGATTATTTGAAAATAATTATTACTAATCAACTTTAAATGATTTCTCATCTACGTTGATTCCTGTACTCATTGTACTGGACATATATACACTTTGAACGTATGTTCCTTTAGAAGATGCTGGTCTTAATTTAAGAATTGTTTTTAAAAATTCTTTCGCGTTATCTTCAATTTTAGAAGCATCAAAGGATACTTTTGCTATTGATGAATGGATAATTCCAAATTTATCAACTTTAAAATCAATTTTCCCTTGTTTTAATTCATTTACAGTTTTTGCAAGCTCCATTGTTACTGTTCCAATTTTAGGGTTTGGCATAAGACCTCTTGGTCCTAATATCCGCCCTAATGGTCCAATTTTCCCCATAACTGAGGGAGTTGCAACTATAACATCTATATCTGTCCAACCTCCTTTGATTTTTTCGACATATTCATCCAATCCAACGTGATCTGCTCCTGCTGATTTTGCTTCTTCTTCTTTATCAGGTGTACATAATACGAGGACTTTTACATCTTTACCAGTTCCATGTGGTAAAGATACTGTTCCTCTAACCATTTGATCAGCTTGTCGCGGATCAACACCTAATTTAACATCAATATCAACAGATGCGTCAAATTTTGAGAATGTTATCTCTTTTACCAAAGATGATGCTTCAGCCAACGAGTATTTTTTGCCTTTTTCTATTTTAGCTAAGGCAGCCTTTGCATTTTTAGTTATTCTTGCCATTTTCTTAGGAAGATTAATTAATTCATCTTATCCGGGAAATTCGCCTTTCACGACAATTCCCATACTTCGCGCCGTTCCTGCAATCATTTTCATTGCTGATTCAACTTTGAAAGCATTTAGGTCTTTCATTTTATCTTCAGCAATAAGTTTAATTTGATCCCAAGTTACAGTAGCTACTTTAATTCTGTTAGATTCTCCTGAACCTGACTTTATTTTAGCAGCTGCTAATAATTGGACTGCAGCGGGTGAAGTTTTTGTTACAAAATCAAAGGATTTATCCTTATAAACCTGAATCTCAACCGGTATAACTTGTCCTGCCTTATCTTGCGTTCTTGCGTTAAACTGTTTACAGAACTCCATAATGTTAACGCCGGCAGCACCTAGTGCAGGACCTACTGGTGGTGAAGGGTTAGCAGCACCGCCTTTGATTTGTAATTTAACAACTTTTGTTACTTCTTTAGCCATTTTCTTTCTTTTTGAAAGTGTTTAAAAGTGTTTGTGGAAGCATTATATATATAAACGTAACAGCTATTCTTTTTCTACTTGCATAAAACTTAATTCAAGTGGTGTTTTTCTTCCAAAAATTTTAACTTCTACTTTTAGTTTCTTTTTCTCTTCAATTACCTCTTGAACAACTCCTGAAAAACCGTTAAATGGTCCATCAGTAACTTTAACATTTTCACCGGTATAAAACGGAATAGATATTGTTTCTTGGCTTTCAGTCAATTCATCGACTTTCCCAAGCATTCGATTCACTTCAGTTTGCCTAAGTGGTACGGGCTGTCCTCCTCTTGTTTCACTTAAAAAACTAATAACATTTGGTACTCCTTTTAAAATATGAGGTATTTCTCCTACTAAAATTGCTTCAACAAAAACATAACCGGGAAAATAATTTCTTTCCCTACTAATTTTTTTTCCTTTCCTTACTTGAAAAACTTTTTCAGTAGGAATTACAATTTGTAAAATAAAATCTTCTAAGTTTAATCGGCTTATCTCACTTTCAATATATGCTTTTACTTTTTTTTCTTTTCCGCCAATTGCCCTAAGAACATACCATTTAGCAATATTTTCTTTAATTTCACTCATTTTTTATGTTAAATTCTTGTAAATTGTTTCCATAACAAAACTAAATGAAATATCCATTGCATATATTACCATTGCAATAATAAATGATGCTATCATTACAACAATAGCACTATTTTGTAAATCTGACCATGCTGGCCATGTTACTTTATTAACGAGTTCATTATATGACTCCTTTATATAACCTTTAATTTTCATAATTGAAATTTAGCACGGGAGGAGAGGCTCGAACTCCCGGCACTCGGTTTTGGAGACCGATGCTCTACCAACTGAGCTACTCCCGTTTGTTATACAAATTAATTCGGTAGTAAAAAACTACCGAATTAATATTATTGTTTTAACAAAAATTATTATTCAAGAATTTCTGTTACTTGGCCTGCTCCAACAGTACGTCCACCTTCACGTATTGCAAAAGTTAATCCCATATCAACAGCTACCGGTGTAATTAAAGTTACTTCAATTGTAACATTATCACCAGGCATAACCATTTCGGTTCCTTCTGGAAGCATGATAACTCCTGTAACATCTAATGTTCTTAGATAAAATTGCGGTCTATAATTATTATGGAATGGAGTGTGTCGTCCACCTTCTTCTTTTTTCAAAACATAAATTTCAGCTTTGAATTTTGTGTGAGGGGTTATAGAGTTAGGTTTACAAATAACCATACCTCTTGAAATTTCTTCTTTTTTTACTCCTCTTAAAAGTAAACCAACATTATCTCCTGCTTGTCCGTCATCAAGTATTTTACGGAACATTTCAACTCCTGTAACTACTGATTTCATCTTTTCAGCACCAAGTCCTATAATTTGAACCTCATCTCCAGTATGAATTTTTCCTGCTTCAATTCTTCCTGTCGCAACAGTTCCTCTACCTGTAATTGAGAATACATCTTCAACGGGCATTAAGAAATCTTTATCTACATCTCTTGGAGGAAGAGGAATCCAGCTATCAACTGCATCCATTAATTCCATAATTTTCTCTTCCCATTTAGCTTCTCCATTTAATGCACCAAGAGCTGAGCCCATGATTACTGGTGTATTTTCACCATCATATTTATAGAAATCTAGAAGTTCTCTCATTTCCATTTCTACTAATTCAAGAAGTTCTTCATCATCAACCATATCTACTTTGTTGACAAAAACAACAATACTAGGAACATTTACTTGACGTGCAAGTAGGATGTGTTCACGAGTTTGTGGCATTGGTCCATCGGTTCCAGCAACAACAATAATTGCACCGTCCATTTGAGCAGCACCTGTTACCATATTCTTAACATAATCTGCGTGACCAGGACAGTCAACATGAGCATAATGTCTGTTTTCAGTTGCATATTCAACGTGAGCAGTATTAATAGTAATACCTCTTTCTTTTTCCTCAGGAGCATTATCAATTGAATCAAAATCCTTAATTTCGCATAAACCTTTTTTACTTAAAGTTAAAGTTATAGCAGCAGTTAAAGTAGTTTTTCCATGATCAACGTGACCAATTGTACCAATGTTCAAATGCGGTTT
Organism: uncultured Chlorobiota bacterium; assembly: GCA_947311445.1. Classification (GTDB taxonomy): domain Bacteria; phylum Bacteroidota; class Bacteroidia; order Bacteroidales; family JAADGE01; genus JAADGE01. The sequence continues at coordinate 47,391 of CAMZKV010000103.1, forward strand.
CGACCTGTCAAATTTTTCTTTAGCCATGATTGTTTAATTTATTATAATGTGATTGAAAATATTAAAAATAGTTAGACATATATATAAAATATATGCTGAGCCGATGACGAGAATTGAACTCGTGACCTCTTCCTTACCAAGGAAACGCTCTACCCCTGAGCTACATCGGCTTTAAAAAGAAATAAAAGAGCGGAAGACGAGGCTCGAACCCGCGACCTACAGCTTGGAAGGCTGTCGCTCTACCAACTGAGCTACTCCCGCTTATTATTTATTTTTCTTTTTTTGATTGTGGGGGGAGGAGGATTCGAACCTCCGAAGGTATAAACCAACAGATTTACAGTCTGCCCCATTTGGCCGCTCTGGAATCCCCCCTCATCAATCAAAAAAAAGAGCCGATAGAGGAATTCGAATCCCCGACCCGCTGATTACAAATCAGCTGCTCTGGCCAACTGAGCTATATCGGCAAAAATCATGTATTTTGAGATAAAAAATTTCCTAAAAGAACTATTCCGACTTCTAAATATATACTCTTAAAAATCGGTTTGCAAATGTAGATATTATTTTTTTTATGTCAAAATGTTTTTTACACTTTTTTCTACTTAAGTTTACTTTTATATTTTTTTACTTGCTTTTCAAGTGCATCTATCACAGAATCAACGGATTCCTCAAACGAACTTGTTCCTTTATCTGCAAATAAATCATTGCCAGGTATCTCAATTTTAATTTTTGCTTCTTTATTATCTGTAAATTTCTTCTTTGATTTATCAAAATTTAACAAAACTTCTGCTCTTATAATACCGTCAAAATATTTATCGAGCTTATTTACTTTATTATTTACAAACTCAATTAATTTTTTATCTGCATCGAAATTTGTTGTTTTAATATTTATATCCATAGTATTTACTTTTTTGCTCTGGGGTGAGCTTGTTTATAAATTTTATTTAATTTTTCAAATGTATTATGTGTATATATTTGTGTTGCTGATAAATTTGCATGTCCTAACAATTCTTTAACGGCATTTATATCCGCACCATTATTTAATAAATGTGTTGCATAGGAGTGCCGTAGTGTATGGGGGCTTTTCTTCTTTATTGAAGATACATATGAAATATTTTTTGTTACAACCCTATATACTAGGTTTGGGTATATTTTTTTTCCGGCTTTTGTAATTAGTAAATTATTTACTTCTGTGCTTATTTCTTTTCTGAAATTAAGGTATTTATTTATTATTGGTATTATTACTATTGGAAACGGAATTATTCTTTGTTTGTTTCCTTTACCTAATACTTTTATTATTTTTTTTTCAAGATCAATATCTTGTAGTTTTATTCCAATGAGCTCTGAGCGTCTTATTCCTGTACCATATAGAAGTTCAATGATTAGTTTATTGCGAATACCATCAAAACTATCTTCGAACAATTCACTGTCCAACAAAATATTTAATTTTTCTTGATTTATAAATTCAGGTAAATTTTTTTCTGTTTTTGGTCTTATTATTTTGGAAATTGGATTTGTTTTTATTTCGCCTTCCCTAATTAAGTAATTATAATATGATCTTAAAGTAGAAAGTTTTCTATTTATTGACCTTGATCCAATTTCATTTTCTGACAAATATGCTATCCATCTTCTGATAATTTTAAAATCAGTTACAATTTTATTTTTTGTAGATATTTGATTATTTTCAATACAAAAGTTATTGAATTGAGTTAAATCTTGTGCATAAGATTTTATTGTATGGAGGGAGTATTTTTTTCGGAATTCTATATATTTTAAGAACTTCTCCTTATGCATTGACAATACTATTTTAGAGAATAAAAAATGAATTGTAAAATTATATTACTTTTCCAAAGAAAATTCTTTGGAAAAGTAAAACAACAAAACACTTTTATTTACTCGTTTTCTTTTCGTCTTAATTGCTCTACATATTTAGCTTTAATCATTTGTTGACGCAATAAAACTGATGGTTTGTTAAATTGTTTTCTTATTCTAACTTCTTTAATAACGCCAGTTCTGTCAATTTTTCTTTTAAATCTTTTTAAAGCTCTTTCGATGCTTTCGCCTTCTTTAACGGGTATTTTAATCATGAAATTCTCCTTTTTTAATTGTGGTTTATAAAATTTTAAAACGCAAAATTATTAATAAGTATAAAATTAACAAATATTTTTCAATAAAACAAATTTTTTATTTTAAAATTTGTCTTGCAATAACTAATCTTTGAATTTCGGATGTTCCCTCTCCTATTTGCAATAATCTTTGGTCTCTGTAAAATCTTTCAATAGGGTAATCTTTCATAAGTCCATAACCTCCATGTATTTGCACTGCATCATCTGCAACTTCTTTTGCAATTTCTGAGCAATAAAGTTTTGACATTGCGGCTTCTTTACCGAAAGGTCTTTTATTATCTTTTAGCCAACATGCTTTGTATAAGAGGTTTCTGGCTAGTTCAACTTTTGTTGCCATATCGGCAAGTCTGAATGAAATTGCTTGAAACTTGTTAATTTCCTTGCCAAATTGTTTTCTTTCTTTTGAATATTGTATTGCCATTTCTAATGCTCCTTGTGCTAAACCAAGTCCCATTGCTGCAATTGATAATCTTCCGTTATCCAAAGTACTTAACATTATTTTTGAGCCTTGTCCTACTTTTCCAAGGATATTTTCTTCGGGAACTCTGCAATCGTCAAAATATAATTCGGCGGTATCGGATGCTCGCCACATCATTTTTCCGTGCATGGGGACTGTGCTGTAACCTTTTGTTCCTTTATCAACTAATATTGTAGTAAACTTTCTTTCTCTTCCATCGGTTTTTGCAACAGTTTGTACGGCAGCTCCCATTGCTAGTTCTGATGCTCCGTTTGTAATAAATATTTTAGAGCCATTAATTATCCACTCGCCATTTTCGAGTTTTGCGGTTGTTTTTGTTCCTCTGGAATCCGAACCTGCGTCGGGTTCGGTTAAACCGAATGCCCATAGATGTTCGCCTGTGCAAAGTTTTGGTAAATATTTTGCTTTTTGTTCTTTTGTTCCGAAATAGTAAATTGGTCCGATGCCTAGCGAATTATGTGCCGCTAAGGTTGCCGCCTGCGAGCTGTCAACCCGTGCAAGTTCTTCTACGGCAATAATATATGAAATTGTATCAAGCCCTTGTCCGCCGTATTTCTCGGGTAAATACATTCCGAACAGACCGAGTTCGCCCATTTTTCGGGTAAGTTCAAGGGAGAATTGTCCTTTTTCATCTAATTCTTGTGCGAGCGGTTTTACTTCTCTTTCTGCAAAGTCTCTTACTGTTTGTCTTATTAATCTGTGTTCTTCTGATAAATCGAAATTCATATCTTATTATTTACATATATTATAAAGTGTAAATATAGTAAAAAAATGACAAATAAAGAATAGAGTTAAGAAGACAAGCTATTCTTAAATTAATAAATCAACTCAAAAAACACTAAAAATCATCGTATCACTATGATATCATAATAAAGTTAGTTTATATTTTATGAGTCCAATCTAAAAACAAAAAATAATGAAATTTAGCGATGGTTTGATTATGCAATACGATGGATATCAATATATTTAAAGTCTTATTATTTGGTAAAACATTCGAGCCGTCGCTTTTTAGACCGAACTCTTCAATAATTCTTTCAATAAAGTAACAAGCTTTGTTTGCCAAATTATTTGACCTTCAAATAAGGACTAATTTTATCATACAAATCCTTGGAAATTAAATCTTTGTCAAGCAAATCATGTAAACTTTTAAAAGAACGATTTGTTTGAAAAACTGTCTTTCGATAAACGACCAATCGTTTAAATCCCAATTTTTTGAAATAATAAACTGTTTTAAAAATCCTTTTTTTGAAGTTTTCAGATTTTGAATTTCA
>CAMZKV010000104.1 GCA_947311445.1 uncultured Chlorobiota bacterium
AAAATACAAGATAATATTTGGCATAAAAGTTTTATTACAAAAGCAATATCAGAAAAGCGAAATGTTGTACCAATACATTTTTACGGAAGAAATTCATGGATGTTTTATTTTATATTTATTTTAAGAAAAATGTTTTTCATAAAAGCAGAAATTGAAACTGCTCTTCTTCCTTCTGAGTTATTTAAAAAGAGAGGGAAAACTATTAAAGTAAAAATAGGAAAGCCAATTTCTTACAAAACTTTTGATAAAAGTATGTCGCATATTAAATGGGCACAAAAAGTTAAAGAAATTGTTTATGATTTATAAAATAACTTTATTTTTTTTTCTTTTTTTCTTTTGCCAACTTCTTCAAATATAAATTAGCTTTTTTAAAATTTGGTATGCCATATCCGTACTCTTCATTCGGATTTGTGTATCTGTCTGCCGATTTCTTAACAGCATCAATAATTTCCATATTTGAAAACTCAGGATTTGCTTGCCACAAACAAGCAACAGCTCCTGTAACAATTGGTCCAGAAATTGATGTTCCGGATGAAACTGTAACTCCTTGCCTTCTTCCCAAAACCCACGAAAACGAACCTTGAGCTGCAACATCCGGTTTAATTCTCCCATCACTAGTTGGTCCTCGTGAACTAAAACTTGTAACATATCCGGAATAAGTTGTTGCTCCAATTGTTAAAACACTATCAGCATCTCCGGGAGCAGTAATATATTTCCAAGAATCATTTCCTTCGTTTCCGGCACTTGTAACAACTAGTATTCCTTTGCTCGAAGCAATATCTGCTGCAATTGAAACAATAGCAATATCACCATTCATATCTGAGTATGTATGATTTGTTATTGTATCATCAAAATTATTATATCCCAATGAAGAATGTATCATGTCAACTCCTACGCTATCAGCAAATTCAGCAGCAGAAACCCAGTAATATTCTTCAACCAAGTATTCTGAATTTCCATCTTCGGAGCGTAATAGCCAAAAATTTGCTTTTGGTGCTGTTCCAACAAGTTTGCCCGGAATATTTGCAGCAATAGTTGATAATACACTCATTCCATGAGAACCGTCATTGTAGATATCTCCATCTCTTTTTACAAAATCTTTTGTCCCTAGAATTTGTCCTGCTGTTCTAATACTGTCAAATCCAGGCAAAGAATCTACATTGTAAAATCCTGCATCAATAAGAGCAATTTGCATTCCTTGTCCCATATAACCATTGTTATGAAGGCTATGTGCATTTAACATCTCAATTTGATTTTTTCCTAATCCATAGTTAAGAATAAAACTTGTGTCTTTTGTTGTTTTAATATTAATAGCAACTAGTTTTTCTTGTTTATACTTTCTCTTTTTTTTAGGCTTAGTTTTTTTTATTTTTTTTACAAAACTAAGTTTGTCAGTTTTATTAATAAGTGTAGAATCTTCTGAATAAACCACAACATGATTCATCCATTTTGAAACAGCATATATTTCAAATCCTAAATTTTTAATTTCATTAATATAATTTGTATTAACAGGTAAATCTTGTACGGTAACAGGAATATTGTATTTTTGTCTTCGATTTATTGCTCTTTTTGATAAGAATTTTTCCGGTTCAGAAATCTTATAAATTGAAGTGTCTTTATCTAAAAAGTTAATTATATAGGTATTTGGAGCAACTTTTTGAGAAAAAGAAGAATATGATATAATAAAAAAAAGTATTAAATTTATTAGTTTCATTTTAGTAGTATTTTAAGTTTAGAATTAGCAAAATTAAATAATATAAACAAACAATCTAATGAAAAAAAATATTTTTATAACTATTAGTACATTTTTAATCTTGTTCTCTTGTAATACACAGGAAAAAGGAAATGCAAGAAATCAAAAAAATGAAAACAAAAATGAATATATTATTGCATTTTATAATGTTGAAAATCTTTTTGATATTTATGATGATCCAAAAAAAAAGGATGAAGAATTTACACCAAACGGGTTTAAAATGTGGACTAAAAAGCGTTACAAAAAGAAACTAAAAGACTTATCTTGGGTTTTGAGTAATTTAAGTGATGAACTTCCTGCAATTATTGGTTTAGCCGAAGTTGAAAATAGAAAGGTTACAGAAGATTTAGCTTCTGAAAAATTATTAAGAAAAGGAAAATATAAAGTAATACATGAAGAATGTTCAGATATACGTGGTATTGATGTTGCTCTTTTGTATAGAAGCAATTTATTTGAATATATTTCTCATGAGAAAATTCCAATTTTAGTTCCAACAAAAGATGGCAAATCAAGGCAAAGAGAAATATTGTATGTGAAAGGGAAATTTATTGGGAGTGATGAAATTTTTAATATTTATGTAAATCATTGGAAATCAAGGAGAGGCGGAAAGGATGAAACTGAAATCAAACGGATTGAAACTGCAAAAATTCTAAAGAAGCATACAGATAAAATATTTGCAAAGAATAAGGATGCAAAAATAATTATTATGGGAGATTTAAATGATGAGCCGGAAGATAGAAGTGTAAATAAGGAATTATTTGCTACAAATAATACGAAAAATCCTGAATACAATGAATTTTATAATTTGTTATACAATAAGTCAATAAAAGGGAAAGGTACAAATTCAAGAAATTATAAATGGTTTATGTTAGATAATTTAATTGTTTCTCAATCATTAGTAGATAATGATGATTTTTATGTTAAAAACAGTGAAGGCAAGATATTTAAAAACAATAAAATTTTATATTATAATACCAAGGCGAATTTTAAAGTGCCGAGTAAAACCTATGGTGGTAAAAATTATTATGGTGGATATAGTGATCATTTGCCTGTTTATTTTATTTTAAAAAGATAAGTTCATAAAAATAAGATTATGTTTTTCGAAATTAGTAAAGATGTATTAAAAATTGCAGAACAAACTGCAAAAGATATGATTGACCAAAACATATCTAATACAAGATTTAAAATTGCAAATACTCCTATAAATATGGGATTAGTTAGAGCTGACAAACTTGATGAGGAAAGTGAAAAAATAATATTTTCGGATATAATAAGTTTTCATGGTGTAGATTTTTATATTACAAGATAATTTATGATACCCTGCCAGGGTTTCTAATACTTGTCAGCGGTTATAAATTTACAATTACGACTCATAAAAATAATTTATGTCAAGAAATATAGTTCCATTAGAATACGGTAAGTTTTATCATATTTACAACAGAGGAATAAATAGTCAGAATATCTTTTTTAATAAAGAGAATTATTTATATTTCATGCAACTCTACGGAAAATATATTGAAAATATTGCAGAAACTTTTGCATGGTGCTTTATGCCTAAGCATTTTCATTTTTTAGTAAGAATAAAAGATGAAGAGGAAATTGGTTTTTTTCCTCCTAACAATAATTTGCCTGATATTGAACCGCTTTTAGGGCATAAAGCCACTAAAAGGGTTATCATAAGCCCGACATCGCTTAAAAACCATGTTGGCTTCTAATAAGAAAATTTGTTAATAATATTTATGAATATAAGCACAGATTATACATTTTTATCACAAAAATCTTCAAAATTAAAACGAAAAATTGTTATAAATTGGTTCAATGATATTTAAAACTTTAAATATTTGCATTCTGTTTAAAAAAAACATGATGAAATTGATAAGTTTAGTTTTGAGTAATGTAACTGCTGTTAGGTTAAAAAAGCCACTAACAAGGTTTATAAAAAATAATTAAGGTAAATAAAATGAACTTCAAATTAATTTCAGAATATAAACCGACAGGTGACCAACCCCAAGCAATTAATAAGTTAGTAAAGGGCATTGAAGCAGGGGAGAGGTTTCAAATTTTGCAAGGTGTAACAGGTTCAGGAAAAACATTTACAATTGCAAATGTTATTGAAAAGCTAAATCGTCCGGTTTTAGTTTTGAGCCATAATAAAACTTTGGCTGCACAGCTTTATGGGGAATTTAAATCATTTTTTCCGGATAATGCGGTTGAATATTTTGTTTCATACTACGATTATTACCAACCGGAAGCATACATTCCTCATTCCAACACATATATTGAAAAAGATTTAAGTATTAATGATGAAATTGAGAAATTAAGACTAAGCACAACAACATCATTGCTAACCGGAAGGAGAGATGTAATAGTTGTTTCCTCAGTATCATGTTTATATGGAATAGGAAATCCCGAAGATTTTTATTCAAATTTAATTGATATTAAAAAAGGTAAAAAAATAGTTAGAAATAAGTTTTTAAGAGACTTAGTATCAAGCCTTTATTCAAGAAATGATATAGAATTTACAAGAGGTAATTTTAGAGTGTCAGGAGATACAGTTGATGTTTTTCCTGCATATAGTGATATAGCAATTCGAATTTCTTTTTGGGGAGATGAAGTTGATGAAATAACAACTTTTAATCCTATTGACGGGCATACAATAGATGACTTAGAATATATTCGGATTTATCCGGCAAGTATTTTTGTAACAACTAAGGAGCGAATGAATGCCGGAATCGATAAGATTGTTTTGGATATGGGAAAGCAAGTTGAATATTTTAGGGAAGTTGGTAAAAACTTGGAAGCAAAAAGAATAGAAGATCGTGTTACTTATGATGTTGAAATGATTAAAGAACTTGGTTATTGTTCCGGTATTGAAAATTATTCAAGATATTTTGATGGGAGAAAAGCCGGAAGCCGACCGTTTTGTCTTTTAGATTATTTCCCTGAAGATTTCATTATTGTTATTGATGAAAGCCATGTAACATTATCGCAAGTACATGCAATGTATGGAGGAGACCGTTCAAGGAAAATAAATTTGGTTGAATATGGTTTCAGATTACCCGCCGCAATAGATAACAGACCCCTAAAATTTGAAGAATTTGAAGGCTTTGGAAAGCAAACAATTTATTTAAGTGCAACCCCATCTGACTATGAGTACACAAAAACAGAAGGTGTTGTAGTTGAGCAGATTATAAGACCTACAGGCTTAATTGACCCTCCTATTGATGTTCGCCCGAGTCTAAACCAAATTGATGATTTAGTTGAAGAAATTAATAAAAGAGCAAAAATTGATGAAAGAGTTTTGGTAACAACCCTAACAAAAAGAATGGCAGAAGAATTGGCAGAATATTTCGATAAAATACGGATAAGATGCAGATATATTCATTCGGATGTTGAGACTTTGGAGCGAGTTCAAATTATGGAAGATTTAAGAAGAGGATTGTTTGATGTTCTTATAGGAGTTAACCTTTTACGAGAGGGACTAGATTTGCCTGAGGTTTCTCTTGTGGCTATTTTAGATGCAGATAAGGAAGGTTTTCTTCGTTCAGAACGTTCTTTAACACAAACTGCCGGAAGAGCAGCACGTAATTTGAATGGCAAAGTTATAATGTATGCTGATAAGATTACAAAATCTATGCAAAAAACTATTGATGAAACTGAGAGGAGACGAATAAAACAATTAAAATATAATGAAGAAAATAATATAACACCTTCACAAATAAAAAAAGAAATAGGAAAAATTCAACTAACAGAAAAATCTAAACACGAAAATCTAAAAAGATATTCCTCTGAAAGGAAACAAACTATTGCTGCTGATCCAGTAGTGCAATATATGAGTAAAGGAGCTTTAGAAAAAGCAATAAAAAATACAAAAAAGAAAATGTTAAAAGCTGCCGAAGAATTAGATTTTACTACTGCTGCAATTTTACGTGATGAGATTATAGAATTAAAAAAAATGGCTGAAAATGATTAGATGGTAACTATTTGCAAAATGCAAAGTTTGGCATTTTTAAACCAAGTAATAAAATGATAATATTTAACACTTTCTATCCATTTTTTATATTAATATTTTATAAAAAAATAAACAACAAATAATTTATTAAAAAGTTTTTTTAAAATAATTTATACAGATTTTATCTTTATTTATTAATTTAGCAAGATTATTGCGTGTTAGTACTTTATAAACAATAATTATGAACAGAGTAATCTCAATTAGCAATCATAAAGGTGGGGTGGGGAAGACAACAAGTGTTGTAAACATTGGTGCAGGTCTTGCAAATCATGGAAGAAAAGTTCTTTTAATTGATTTAGACCCGCAAGCAAATCTTACAATTAGCTATGGGCTTGCAGAATCTGAAAAACATATTTACGATGCTTATTCCTCCGGAAATGGTTTAGAACCTGTTAGTATTCGAGATAATATTGATTTAATTCCGGCATCATATAATTTAACAGCTGCTGAAATGAAATTAAAAGCAGATGTAAAAGAAGAAAATTATATTTCTACACTTATTCAACCTATAAAAGAAAAATATGATTATGTTTTAATTGATTGTCCGCCTTCATTAGGTTTATTAACTTTGAAAGCATTTGCAGCATCAGACGAAGTTATAATTCCTATACAACCACATTTTCTTGCTGTAAAAGGTTTAGCAAAAATTATTGAGGTTGTTAATGAAATTAAAGCAACTGTTAACAGAAAAGTTGAAATTAGTGCAGTTTTTGTAACAATGTTTGATAGAAGAAGAATTTTACACCAAGATGTTTTGGATACAATAATTATGTATTTTGATGACAGAGTATTAAGAGCAAAAATCAGAAATAATATTGCTCTTGCAGAAGCACCAACCGCCGGTCAAGATATATTTGAATACGACAGTACTTGTAATGGAGCATATGATTATGGAAGAATAGTTCAAGAAATTATTGATATGGAAGCTAAATTTGGAAATTAAAATTAAGGCATAATGGCAAAAAAGAGTTTTAAAACCGGTTTAGATAGTTTGCTCGCTTCTGCGGGAATAAAGAAGAAAACTGGGCAAACTAAAGTTTCTGAGAAAAAAGAAGAAAAAAATTTTTATGGAAAAGAAATTTCTGAATCTGAGAAACATTGGATGGCAATAAAACTTGAAAAGCTAGATTATGAGCTCTCTTTATGGAGAACCGGAAAACTTTCTATTGGAGAATTTCAAAAATCTCTAAAAGAATACGGGCTTACTTATCATGCAAGTACTAATGAAATTATTGAAAAGTAAACGTTTATATATCCCAATTATAAAACTTACCGATTAGCTTTATTTTTACTAAATTTTTCATCTTACCAAATATTATAATATCAGCTAAAAAGTGCTTAGTATTAATAATTTTTAAGAAATATTTATCTGATTTATAAATTGTATAAAAATTGAAACTTATAAATATTCATACACATAAAAAACAGGATAATAATCTTTCAATAATAAACCTTTTTCCCGAAGAACATAGTTTTATTAATGAAAGAAAAAACTATTCAATAGGAATACACCCTTGGGAAGTTTCAAAAGTTGATGTTGATGAACAGTTAAAAATAGTTGAAAGATATTCTTTTTCTAAAAACATTATTGCTATTGGTGAAATAGGTTTAGATAAATATCATCAAAACTTTTATTTACAAAAAGAAGTTTTCCTAAAGCAAATAGCAATTGCCCAAAAAAGTAATAAACCAATTATAATTCATTGTGTGAAAGCATTTTCCGATTTGTTGCATATCTTGAAAAGTGAAATAATTTCTGTGCCGATAATAATTCATAGATTTTCAGGAAATAAAACAATTGCAGACAAATTAATAGATTTTGGATGCTATTTGTCTTTTGGGCATGAGCTTTTTAATTCAAAATCTAAAACACAAAGAGTTTTTAAAAGCATTAATTTAAAAAATATTTTTTTTGAAACAGATGATGCAAATATTAAAATAGAAGAAGTTTATAAAAAGGCTTCTGAAATTAAACTAATTAAAAGTGAAGTTTTAAAACAACAGATTTCAGATAATTTTCAAAATGTTTTTAAAGTAAAAATATATTAACTTGCTAAATAAATGAAAAGCTAATGAGCAAAGAACAGCATTCAAGAACAATACTTTTATTGGGCGAAGATAAGTTTATGAAACTACAAAACTCCCATGTTTTAATTGTTGGTTTAGGTGGAGTGGGGGGCTATGCTGCCGAGCAACTTGCAAGAGCAGGAATTGGAAGGCTTAGTTTGATTGATGCCGATGTTGTTAGTGAAAGTAATTTAAACAGACAAATTATAGCCTTAAACTCAACAATTGGAAATGATAAAATTGATGTTCTTTCTGAAAGATTGAAAGATATTAATTCTGAAATTATTGTTGAGGCTCAAAAAATATTTATTTCTGCGGAAAACATTAATGAAATTATAAAAGCAAATTCTTTTGATTATGTAATAGATGCAATTGATACTTTGCAACCAAAAGTTGAATTGATAAAAGTATGCTTGAAATATAATATTCCAATAGTTTCTTCTATGGGAGCAGGAGGCAGAAGGAGTCCGGAAAAAGTACTTGTTTCAGATATAAAAAAAACATTTAATTGTGCACTTGCCCGAAAACTAAGGAAGAAACTTCACCGAGAAGGAATAAGAACTGGATTTAAGGCAGTTTTTTCTTCCGAACAGCTAGATAAAAATTCTCTTATTATTGAACAAAGCAAGAATAAGAAGTCTAATTCTGGTACAATATCTTATATGCCGTCAATATTTGGAATTTATTGTGCATCAGTTGTTTTAGATGGTTTAGTGGAACAAACTTAGTCTATGTAAAGATACATATTTTAAAATTTATCCTAAATATTTATTCGTTTTTAGCAACTCTAAAGCCGATAGTTTTGTGTTTGTAGTCGCTTGCATTATAATATCTTTTAGTTATTCTGAGGGATGCTTCATAGTCATCATAATTTCCACCTCTACTAACTCTTTCTACTGCACCTTCTTCACATACAGGGTTCTCTTTTGGGCTAATTTTATAGTATTTTTCCATATAAACATCAAAAACCCATTCTTGTGCATTTCCTGTCATATCATATATTCCTAAACTATTTGGTTTTAGTTCGCCTACATTATGAAGCATTTTTCCTGTTCCTGAAAACCAAGCAACTTCGCTTGCGTCATTGCTTCCGCTAAAAGCATAATGTTTTATGTTTATCCCGCCTCTTGCAGCATATTCCCATTCTGCTTCTGTGGGAAGTCTGTAACCATTTGCAGTTTTATCGAAAGTTACAGAAAAAATTTCATTATTGTTTTTTTCTTCTCTTTTAATTCGGTAACATTTGTCCAATCTGTTTGCTCTGCTAAGCCAGTTACAAAACATAATTGCTTCTTTCCAACTGACATTTGTAACAGGCATTGCGGGTTCTCCTTGAGGCAAGTCAAAACCTGCTGTTCTACAAAAACCTGTGTATTCTTCAATTGTTACTTCGTATTTTGCAATATAAAAACTTTTTAGTGTAACAGAATGGTCGGGATATTCATCGTAATAGCTACTTTCATCAATTCCCATTCTAAAAGTTCCGCCTTCGACAAGAACCGTTTTAGGGGCTTTTTTTTGTGCATTTAGAATACTTGTTGCAAAAATAAATAGAACTAATATGTTTTTCATAATGTTATGTTTAAGTTGTTATTAATGTTGAAATTTATCTTCTTTTTTTTCCATTTTTCCATTTTTCTTTTCCAATTTTTTTTCCTTTTTCATCAAAATAAGTCCAATTTCCGTGTTTTAGATTATTCTTATATTCTCCTTCAATTTTTAGTTTGCCGTTAGGGTAAAAGAATTTTGCTTCGCCATCTGCTTCTCCATCATCATATTCAATTTTAGATTTTTGTGTGCCATTTAAGTAAAATTCGTAGTATGTTCCAGTCATTAAATCATTGTCAAATTCTGCTTCGGCTTTTACAATATTTTCATCTGATTCGTAATAAAAATATGCTTCACCATCTAATTCTCCATCTGAATAGTTTACAGAGTTTTTTATTTTTCCACTTTCATAATATGTTTTCCAAGTCCTTGTCATTTTTCCGTTATGAATTCTCCCTTCAAATTTTAATTTTTCCCCACCGGGGTAATATTCTTTAAACAGAGTGTCTTTTTCGAGAAAAGATGGAGGCAATTCCATTTTAAAAGATTTAAGAGCAATTTCTTCTCTGAAAGAATCTTCTGTTATTTCTTTTTCAATTTTTTCTAATTCTTCTGTTTTTACAGCATCTGGATTGTGTTGTGCTAAAAGTGTAGTTTTAAACATATCTCCTTCTGAAATTAATTGAAAGCCAATTTTTTCAAAACTTAAAATAAATTCTTTATTTTCTTTAATGCTTTTTTTGTCTTTTGCATTACTGTAATAATAAAGGTTTTCATATATTTGAGGAGTTCTAATAAACACAGCAACATTTGTTTTATTGCTAAACTCGTCTTTAAAATCTACAAATGATTGGTTTTTGTCAAGAGTATTTCCTTTTATATAATCATCAATAGTTTTTTTTATAACATCTGCTGAATTACTAAATACTACAAAGTCTTCAATATAAGTAAAGAATGGTTTTTCTATGTTTTGAAACATTTTTCCTAAGAAAATTTTAAAGAAACCATCCATTTCCAAGTATTGGATTGTGTAATTTTTATACACTTCTGGTTTAAATTTAACTATTCTGATTCTTTTCTTTATTTGTTTTATTATTTTATTCATTCCGGCTTTGGCATTGTCAATATCGTTAGTGTGGACTGCCACAACAACATCTTCTATGCTTGTAGCTTTGCTCGGGCGAAGTTTTACAAGTGCAATTTCTTTTCCTATCCAATTAAAAAAGTCTGTGTTCATATCAATTTTGAGAAGTCTTTCAATTTTTGAAATATTTTCTCTTATATTTTCCATGTCTTCTGATTTTTTATCTTCATATTGTTTTGTAAGATTATAATAAAAATCAAAGAAGTTATCAAATCCCATTGAGAAATAAAGTGCAGTTTGCATAGACATAATTCTCCATGCTTTCATTTTTCCGGGCTTTACATTTGCCATTGCTTTTATGTATGAACCAACAGAATCTACATCAGTGTAACCTTCAAATCTTAAGAACTCATCTGCAAAGTTTATATTAAAACCGGAGTAGGTTAGTGAGTTTCCTAACATTTTTACCGCTTCGGAATCTTCTGTAAGGTATGACATTGTAAATTCGTCAATTTGAGAATAATTAAAATACATTCTGAAAAGCTCTTCTCCATACAGCTTACTTGTTACTCTGTTAAATGCTTCGTTTTCAGCCCAGTACCCTAATTTTTTTTCTTTTTTATTTTCGGATGGTTTTTGCATTATCGCTTTTTCTATTAGCGATCCTGTAAATGTTGCAAGAAGTAAGTTATCACTAATTGTAAGGTAGATAATATCAGATGGATTTTCGTTGTCTGAAAGTTCAATAATGGTTTCGTCTTTAAATTTTCGTTGTTTAACTTTGTAGCCTTCAACTAAACCTAGCACTTTTTGAAGTCCCCCAATTTTTTTTATTTGAGCAATGTTTTTTAAATCTACAATAAAAAGGAAGTCCCAGTCTGTTGCTGAAATCATGTGTAAGGACATGATGAGTTTTCTGTTTTTTAATGCCTTTTCTGCAATGACATTATCTTTAAGATAATCGTTAAGCATTTTTATTGTTTCATCTAAGTCTTTGAAATATGGATTAGTGGTTAGATATGTCCACATTTTGCTATTGCTTATTTCTGTCCATGCGTCTGTTAAATTATTTGTTTCAATAATCATAACTGCGTTTTCGGGAACCATTGTCATTGCTTTTTTTATTGTAACGGGAGCAATGTATGTTATATATACCCAGAAGCCTCCTGCTCCAAAAATTGTTACGATAAGTAATGTTTTTATGAACTTTTTCATGTGTCTAAATTTTTCTAATTAATTGATATTTAACAAGTTGTCCATATTCTTATTGTTAATAATATTTATTTTGCTCTGCACATAGGAACACTTGCTTTCTTTTGCACGTAATCATTGTACTGAATTATAGTCATGCTTTTGGGTGTCCAAAATCTTTGTTATTTGTGTTTCATTTTATAATGTTAATTTTTTAAAAGTTTGGTGAATTTAGTTTGTTAATCAATTTTTAAGGTTTTAACAACACCGTCGGGAGAAACCAAAATAAATTGTTTCTCAATTTTCTTAACAGGGTCTTTTATTACATATTTTACTGTTAAACTATAGGTAAATTGAACTGATGGTTCTAAAATTGCAGGATTTATTACAATGTCGTATTTATGATATGGTAATTTATTGTAAAACATAGTTTTAGCTTTTCTTACTTTTGTAACAGATTTGCTTTTTTTTGCTTGTAATGAGGTTCCGGAAAATGCTTGGTAACTTTTATACCTATCAATAGGATATACAACGGACGATTTTTCGCTTATAATATGATAAATTGTGTCTAAATCTAATCCTAGTTTTTTGAAAGATTCTTTTTTCTTTAACATATAATCAACAGCTTTTGTGCGAAGTTCATCGTATTTTGTATCGTTATTTTCAACAAAATATTCAATTTTAATTAAGTCATAAATTTCGTTATTTGCTGCAGATGTCATAATATCATCAAGCATATTTTCATCTTTGAATTTTATGTGTATGTTTTTTTGCATTTCAAATCCTTTTGGAACTTCTGTGTAGGATTTACTAAAAAGTTTTTTCTCAACTTCAATTTCATAAACAGGAACAAGAGAAATCATATCTGTAAAGAAATTTTCATTGCTTATATCCTGATTTTTTAATTCGGCTTTAAAACCGTTTATTTTGGAATTTACCAGTGCATTAACTTCTTTTGCAGTTTCTCCGGTTTGAGTGATGTTAAATATTGCAAGATATGAGTCTGCTGTAACATTCATTAATGAATTTACCGTAAAAATCATTTCTTTATTGTTCCCTGATCTAAGTATTTTTGAATTAAAAGCATTATCTGATCTTTGTAGCCAAACTTTGTCAGCATCTGCATTGTAGCTTTTGTTTTGCAAATATCTGTTATTCTGCTCATAAATAGCATTTCCTCCTCCTTGTGCAAAAATGATTGCTGGAAAAGTCAATATAAAAATAGATTGAATTATTTTATTCATAATATGTATTTTAGTTAGTTTTTAATTAAAAACATCAAATATACAATTTTCAAATTCTTATTACAACACAAACTTTATAAAAATGAAATAAATACTGAATGTACTTAAGAAAACTAATCCTAACCAGCTTAAAGCTATTAATAATTTGCCGGGTTTTGCTTCTTTTGGTACGTGTTTAGATGTTACAACTTTTAAATTTAACCATCCTAAAATAGGAGCAACTAGAAATGATATTACTGTTGCAATTGTAACCATAGTTTTCATGTTTTCGAGTAAGAAAATGAAAATTAGAATTGAACCTAAAGAAACAATAATTAACCAAAATGAATGTAATTTATTAGTATTGTTTTCTGTTATTAATTTAGGGAACAAAATTTTTGTTGTTGGTTCTAAAACGCGCGGATACGCATCTAAGCAAGTTAAAGTTGTGCTTATCATTGTTGCAAGTGCTGCAATTGCAATTATAATATACGCTCCTTTTCCTAGTGTTTCAGTAAATAAATTTAGTAATTGTTCTGCAAATTTAACTCCGCTTGAAGAAAATGTTTCACCGGTTCCGTACATAATAATTGCACCTAATGATAAAAATGCAATTGATAAAATAACTGTGCCTATGTATCCAATTTTAAAATCTAAGAGTGCTTCTTTTAAAGTAGGAGCGTATCCTGTTTCTTTCTTTTTTGCAATTGTCCAAACTGAATGCCAAACAGAAACGTCAATTGCCGTAGGCATCCAGCCAATAAGTGCTAATAGGAAAACAATATTTGAATCTATTTTGTAATCAAAATGTACTAAATATTCCGGATTTGGATTAAATCCTTTGTTAAAAGCTGATATTACAGCAATTATTACAGCAATTGCTAATAAAATAATAATAAATTTTACAATGCTGTCTATTATTGAGTATTTTTTTAGAATTATAATTCCTGCCAAAATAATTATAATAATTACAGACCACCATACAATACTGAGTTCACTGTTAAATATGTTTTTAAATAAGCCTGCTGTAACAACTGTTACTGCTGTCATTAAAAAAAACATTGTTGAAACAGTTATAATTCCATATATGCTAACTGCCCATTTTCCCAATCTTGAATATCCATCAATTAATGTTTCTCCAGTTGAGGCAGCATATCGAGGTGCAAATTCAAAGAAAGGGTATTTTAAAATGTTTGCAATTATTATTATCCAAACAAGTTCAAAGCCAAAACTTGCTCCAGCTGTTGTAGATTGAACAATATGAGAAACTCCAATTGCTGCCCCCGCCCATAATAATCCGGGACCTAGTGCTTTTAATATATTTCTTTTTTTCATCTTAATTTATTGTGCTTTTGATAAGACAAATATATAAAAAGATTAGTTTTTTATTGCATCATAAATTATTGTATGTATTTTTTGTCGTATTTTTAGTCTGTTAATTTTCCAATTTTTTTGGTTTGGATGTATTCTATTGGATAGAAAAACAAAAACTATGTCATTAACAGGGTCAATCCAAATGCAGGTTCCTGTAAAGCCTGTGTGTCCAAAAGATTCTTTTGGAGCTTTATTACTGATTATAGTTTTTCTTGTAGGTTTGTTAAATCCAAGTCCTCTATGGCTGTTTTTTTGAAAGCCTGTAAATTTTTCAATTGTAGATTTTTTGATGTATCTTTTTCCTCCATATGTTCCTTTGTTAAGCCACATTTGTCCTAGTGTTGCTAAATCAAAGGCATTTGAAAACAGTCCTGCATTTCCTGCAATTTGTCCAAGTATTGCAGATGATGGGTCATGAACGTTTCCTACGAGAACCTGTTGTCGCCAATATTCTTCATCTTCGGTTGGAATAATTCTGTTTTTAGAAAAATAATTAAGAGGTTTATAGCACATTGTTTTGAGACCCATTGGTTTATATATGTTGTATTTTAAATATTTATATATATTTTTTTTGTTGAGGCTGTCAATTGCCATTTGAAGTAATATCATATTTATGTCGGAATATTTGTAAAACTTTTTGGAATGAACTTTTAGACGTTTTGTATCTCGCCAAAGAGTATCTAAATAATTATTTTTAAGAAATATATTATCTGCAATTTTAATTTCGGAGCTATCTTTAATATATTTATGTGAGAAATATTTTTTAAAACTGTTTTCTAGTTCTTGTTTTAAGTTAAATTTTATTGTTGTATCATTTTTTAAAGTGTCTTTTTGTAATGTTTTATAAAACCGTTCTTTTATAAGTTCTAAAGAATCGTAGAAGTTTTTTTATACATTACATAAGGAAGAATTGGCAAAACTGGCGAAATCCCGGATTTATGCAATAGTATATCTTCTATCGTCACATTGAAAATGTTATTTTTTGGTGTTAATGTTGAAATAATTGTATTAGAAAGAATAAAAACTGAATCGTTCAATCTAGTTGTATCTCCTGTTTTTAATAGTTTTGTAAAATCTGTAATATTCTTATAGAATAAAGTATCTTGATGAATTATAGTATCAGGTTTTATATTTGAATAGTCAATTTTTTTATCTTTAAAAAATCTTCCAAGTTTATGATTTAAACGAAGTTTACCCTTGTCGTAAAGCATCATTGCAGCAGTTGTTGTTGCAGCTATTTTTGTTATTGATGCCAAGTCGTATAAGTCAGATTTTTTTACAGCTTTTCTTTTTGAATATGTGTGATAACCAAATGATTTGTTGTAAACAGAATTGCCATTTTTTAAAACTATGATTTGGCAACCGGGGAAGGCTCCATTTCTAATACCATTTTTTGCAATAGAATCAATTTTTGTTATAATATATGGGTTTAGTCCCTCGTTTTCCGGTGAGGATTCTGAAATTCTTATTTTTTTTGTTTCATATCCGGTTCCAAAAGGTAAATGTTTGTTAATTTTTATTGGAAGTTGACCGCATATCTTAATCCCGCCAAAAAGTGCATCGGCGGTGTATTTTTGCTCTTCTTTTGAATTGCTGTAAACTTGAATTATTGTATTGAGACTGTTGGCAAAATTCAAATTTTGTATATTCCCAAAGTTTATAAATGTTATGCTTTTTGAATTATTGTTTTTTAAAAGTGCTCTTATTATTGAGCTGTCAAGTTTAGATTTGTTTAATGATATTATAAGGTGTGATTTTTTTTTATGATTTGTTAAATTTTTAATAAAATCTTTATCTTTTATATTAAAATTGAAATATTTGAAATTTGTGTAATTTTGTAGTGTATTATTAAAAAATGGCAATTCTTTTGTTCCAATATTAATAATCTCAAATTTTTTAAGATTAATATTTGTAAATGGAATTATATTCTTCTTATTTTTAACCAGGGTAATTGATTCTTTGAAAATTTGGTTTGATATATTATAAATATTAGTTTCATCGATTAATTTTGTTATTGAATCTTGTTCAATTTTAATATGTTTTTGAATTCCTAACCAAGTTTTCCCCAATAATATTTTTCTAACGGTTTGATTTATATTTTCTTCTGAAAGTTTGTTTTCGTTTATTAATTCTTTAATTATATGTTTTAGTTTTTCGGGTTTTGATGTTATAAATAATTCAGCTCCGGATATAAACATTTTTTGAATTGAATCTTTTAAAAGTATATTGTTTTGAAGCTCAATAATATTAAAACCTTTAAAATTTAAATGATTTTTAATTTGTATGTCAGCTTTTTTGCTATAAATTATTGACATTAAGCCGGAATCAAAAATTGTTTTATTAAAATGTTGTTTTAACGAATCGTTAGTAAATAAATTGAGATATGGCAAACAACTAATTATGTTATTGCTATACAGCTCTTTGCTGAATTTTTTGGTTAATAAAGTGTATTTCTCATTAAATAAACTGTCGTTTTTTGCATTTAAGAATTTAGGTAAAATATTAATTGATATTTTTAAGTTTTTATTTACTGAAACTATGGATTTAATGTATTTTTCAATTAAAGAATCATTTTTTATAGAAAGCAAAGTAAAAAAATCAGGATTGTTTTTTAAGTCTTCAAATTGCAGTATATTTTTATTGGAATTAATTAAATAAAATAAGTTTATTTTTAAATTTTCTGAAATTAAATCTTGAAATTTTATATAATTTTTAAGTGAATCTGTTTTAAAACTTACTCCTCCGGGCATTATTGTTCTCAAATTTGTTAATATTGAATCATTGTTTTTATTGGTAATATTTCCAAGTTTATAAATTATTAATTGAGATATTTTTTCTTCAAGAGATAAACTTTTTAAAGTTGTATCAGCCCATTCTTTGTCAACTTCAATAAAAAAAGATGAGTTTTTTTCATTAGCTTGAGCTTTATTTCTGAAAAAGTAAAAAAATAATATAAAAGATGTTGAAATTATTATTAATACTAAGAGAACTAATTTTAAATTGTTTTTTGTCATTTTTTTTTCAGAAAAAGCTTTTATTAAAATGTCAAAAGTAAAATTAAAGTGATATAAACAATTATTAATTATAAAAATAAAATGTAAATAACTCAAAGACTGTGCTAAACATCATTTTCCTCTTGGATGAAAGTCGTTTATAACTTGTTTTAAAAATTCTCTGTCAATATGTGTATATATTTCTGTTGTTATAATAGACTCATGTCCTAACATTTCTTGCACAGCTCTTAAATCTGCACCGCCTTCAATAAGGTGAGTAGCAAATGAATGCCTAAAAGTATGAGGGCTAATTTTTTTATTTATTTCAGCAGCAATAGCCAGGTTTTTTACAATAGTAAAAATCATTACCCTTGAAAGTTGTTTCCCTCGTCTGTTTAAAAAAAGTATATCTGCAAACTCAGAATTTATTTTTAGTTTGCTTCGATAATGCTTTGTGTAATATGAAATTTCGTCAATTGCTCTTTCTCCAATTGGAATAATTCTTTGTTTGCTACCTTTTCCTTTAACAATAATGAAACCTTCTTTAAAGTATAAATCTGAAATTTTCAAATTTGTTAGTTCCGAAACCCTTAATCCACAACTGTATAATGTCTCTATTATTGCTTTGTTCCTATGTCCTTCATCTTTACTTAAATCTATTTTTGATTGCAGTAAGTCAATCTCTTGAACAGAAAGTACATCCGGAAGTTTTCTTCCAATTTTTGGAGATTCAAGTAATGCCGTAGGATTTTCTTCTATTATTTCTTCTTGTATTAAGAAATTAAAAAAAGCCTTAATTCCTGAAATTATTCTTGCTTGAGAACGTGCACTTAATAAAATGCCTTCGTCAGTAGTAGAATTTGTTGCTTCTAAATTAGTTAGAAAATTCTCTAGTTCATTTAAATCAATTTCAAAAGGACTTTTATTTGTAAATTTTGATAACTTTGTAATATCTCTGATGTACGCATCAATTGAGTTCTCAGATAATGACCTTTCAAGTTTTAGATAGTATTTAAAATCAGTAATAAAATTTGACCATTGAGAATTGATATTGTTCACTATTTTATGTTTTTTTGATAAAAATGGATAAATATATTTAAAAAAGACAATAAAAAACTTATAAAAAACATTATTAATATAAGTAATTCAATATCAAATGTAAAAAAAAATAAATTTTATTTGGTTTAATAATAAATTTTCAATAATTTTATAACTTGATTTGAAACTGAAATAATTAAAACAACAAAATAATAAAATATCATGAAAGAATCAAAAAATGATGTAATTTTAATACCCACGGATTTTTCAGAAGTCTGTCAAAATGCAATTGAACATGGTGCTTCTATAGCTTCTGTTATGAAATATCGTGTAGTTTTGCTTCATGTTATAAACAAAGATACAGATAAATATTTAGATGATAAAAATTTGTCTGAAAACGTTATCTCTGAAAAACTTGAAACTATTGCTACTGAGGCTTCTAAAAAATATGATGTACAAGTTGAATATTTAGTGAAATCGGGAGATTTATTCCAAAACATTAAAGAGAGTAACGAAAAGGTTGGGTCTAAATTTATTATACTTGGAACTCATGGAAAAGTAGGATTTCAAAAAATAACAGGAAGTTATGTTCTAAAAGTTATTGAAGTAACTAACACTCCAACTATTATTGTTCAAAAGCGTCAATATACTGATGGATATAAAAATATTGTTTTTCCTATTACAGCTTCAACACAAGACAGACAAAAAGTTTCTTGGGCAATTCGTATTGCTAAATTATTTGATGCGACAATTCATATGATACCGAAATTTGAATCCGGAAAATTCTACAAGAACAGAATTATGAGTATTACTAAGCAAATTAAAGATATTTTTGACGAATATGGTGTAAGATATATTGATAAAGTTTCCTCTCCTACCGAAGGGAATTTTGCAAAACAAGTTATTGATTACGCAGTAGAGCATGATGCAGAATTAATAATGACATTGGTAAATAAAGATAAATTCTTCTCTTCTTGGGATGAAAAACTTATATATAATCCTTCACAAATACCTGTAATTTGTATTAATCCTGTTGAAACTAAAAAGACTAGTTGGGGAACTCCTTAAAATTAGAGAATAATATAATATAAAAAAATCAGTCTAAAATTTTAGACTGATTTTTTTTATTAAGTTTAAATTATTCATAGAGAAACCAAACTTTTTGGGCTCTCATAACTTGCTCAATTACATCACGAATACAGCCTTTTCCTCCATCCTTATCTGAAATGTAATGTGCAATATTTTGTATTTCTTCAACTGCATCTGCCGGACAGGTTGCTAATCCCGAAGATTTCATTGGAGCATAGTCAGGGATATCATCTCCCATATATAAAATGTTTTCAGGTTTTATGCTATATTTCATATAAAAATCTTTATAATCATCAATTTTATTGTTAGAACCTAAGTAAATATCAGTTACTCCGAGTCCTTTAAATCTAATTCTCACAGATTCTGATGTTCCTCCAGAAATAATACAAACAATAAAACCTTTATCTACTGCTGTTTTAACTGCAAACCCGTCTTTTACATTCATATGTCTTGTAAGCTCACCGTCTGTGTGCAATACCATGTTTTGCGAAAAAACTCCATCAACATCAAAAACAAATGCTTTAATATCTTTTAATCTTTCTTTGAAATTGTCCATTATATCATATTTTGTTATTCATAATATTTTTGCTGATTAATTCGTAAATGTTTTGTAAATTTTTGTTTTTTCTCAAAAGTTCTATATGCTTGTTCATAATATTCTTGTCGTTTCTAACAGCAGGACCGGTTTGAACTTTTTGAGGGCTTTTTTGCTGAATTTTTGCAATAGTTTCATTAATTAAAGGCAATAAAATATTAAAATCAATATTTTTTTCTTTCAATATTTTTTCTGCAATTACAAACATACTATTAGAAAAGTTATTGGCAAAAACTGCTGCTAAATGTAAAGTTATTCTTTGTTCAAAATTAATTTTTCTAACATCTTCGCTTATAAAAAAAGCATATTTACTCAGGCGTTTATAATTAAACCCTGAATTTGCTTCTAAACACAAAGGTATATTTTTAAAATCAAGGTTTTTAATTTTAGAAAATGTTTGCAAAGGATAGAAAACTCCATAATTTGCAGATAAATTTTTGAGTATATCTGATTCTACACTTCCGGCTGTATGCACTACAAGATTATTATTTATTTTTTCTTTTAAAATATGATTTGCAGTAATTTTTGAAATTGCATCGTCAGAAATACTTATTATATATAAATCTGCATCAAAAGGAATGCTGTTAAAATTGTTAGAATATGAAACTTGTATTTTATTGGCAAGACTTTTTGCTGAAATTTCTGTCTTGCTTTGAATGTGTATGTTTTTTGATATTTTTTTATAAAAAATCTTTGCAAGATTTGTTGCGACATTTCCTGCTCCAATAATTACAATTTTATCTTTAGTCATAAGTAAATTTACTTTTTTAGATATTGCAAAAGTAAAAATTTTAAACTTAAATGAACATTAGTTAAAACTTTGTCTTTTATTTTTAGCAAAACTATGAATAAAAAGCACTTTAAATTAACTATTTTTTAGTATGATTTTTTATTTCGTATTGGGTTTTCTGTATTTTTTATACCAAACCACAAAGCCTGATATAAGTATAAAAAGAATTATTATTCCAGAGATAGGAACTATTAAAATATAAAACTGTCCTATTGCAAATGAATAAATCCTAGCTGTATGAATTTCTAGAGCAATATTCCATAGTGAAATTGGTTGATTTTTTATTTTTTGTGGCATTTTAATAAACTTAATATCTTTTTTTTTACTTATTGCTCCAAGATTATAAGTAAAATAAATTTCAGTTTTCTTAAAATCATTGCTCATTCCGGTAACGAGATACTTGCCTATCGGGGGTCCTTTTATTTCAGGTTTTACATAAATTTCTTTTGTAATGTGGTCAATTGTTTTCCCTGTTTCTGCTTGCCATTCAAAAAGCCCTTCAAAAGAACCTACAAGATATTTATTCGTTTCAATTTTATGAAAAACATTTATTCCCATTACGCTCGCGGGGGGTTGTATTTTGTATTCTTTTAATTCAGATTTGAATTCATCATCTGAATAATAGACACCATCTAATGTCGCAATTATGAACCTTTCTTTTTCTTTATCATATATAATCTTACGTAATTTATCGAACCAAGGATTTGGACCATCTAATTCTGTATATGGAATTTTTCCTACTTTTGAATTTGCAATTGAAACAAGCAAAGGTGGACGTAAAAACATTCCTGTTATTGTTGTTATAATTAAGAATATTATGGTAATCCAACCTATTTTATTATGCCATTTTAAATTCCACTTATTAGTTATTTTTAAGGAAGTTGCACCTTTTTGTTTTTTCTTTCTTTTTTTTATCCTGATTTTATTTATAAAAAATATTAGTCCTGTTATTGTTAAGAACATAAAAATTAATCCAATAAAATCAACTAAAAGTTTTCCGATTTCTCCATAAATTTCTCCGCTGTGAATTACCCAAAGAGTTTTGAACAAGCCTATTTTGTTGTCGTAGTTTTCCGGTTGGGGAAGAGTTATAACTTCAAAATTTTTATAATCTTTTGTTTCTAATAAAAAAGACCTTGTAAGAACCAATAAGCTGCCATCTTTTTCAGAAATGTCTGTAATTCGTTGATTATGAGTAGGTATTATTATTTTATTCCAGTTGTGCTCTTTTAAGTTATACCGAAATAGTCCAAAAAAGGTTCCCGCAAACAGATGTCCTTGTGAGTTTTTAAAAAGTTTGCAAATTTTCCTGTTGTCTATTCCTTTTGGAAAACCAGAATTAAAATCTGTAAATTTTGAAAATGTTGAATCTGTTTTCCAAATACCAATATTTCCATAAATTAAGATATTATTGTTATCAATTTTTAATGTGCCTTTAACTGCTGCATTATTCCAATTTTTATAGTCGTATTCTTTTGGTAAAAGTTTCCGATTTACGTCAATTCCAGAGAATAATTCTCTATGATTTAGTATAATTCCTGAAATTGAAAATAACAATAAAAATATAGTTATAACAATCCCGAGCCATTTGTGATATTTCTTGAAAAAATTAATCATTACATTGTGTTATTATATTTTTGCGATAATAAAATGTTAAATCGAAAATGTATATTTTTTTTTAAATTAGGCTTAATTGTTTCTTTCTGATTTTTCAATTGTTTCTTTTACAATTTTATACATTGTTTCAGTAACCATTTTAGACATAGGAATAATATCTAGTTCTGGGAACATCATACTAACCATCCAAGGTTTCATTTTCATATACCTGAGAATTGTTTTGCCATTTTCTCGAGAAACAATGATACTTTTAGGCATCATAACTCCCATATCAAAACTCATTTTTGTTATGGCTTTGTGCGATTTTGGAGCATTACATATTTGAACAATTCTGTACTCAAAATCATTGGCAATATTCAATTTTTTTTTTGTGTATGTTTCCTTCATATCATGAGTTGTAACAACAGCAAATTTATTTTCTTTAACAACTTCTGTTAAAGTTTCAATTACTTTTTCGTAAGGTGCATTTGTTGAGTTTTTATCAACAATATCACCCATTAACCATTTTGATATTATTTTTTTCATTTAAGAATATTTTAATTTTATTATTAAAAGTTTGGCAAATAAAAAAACAATCTGTATTTATTGCAATACCTAAAAGTAGGTATTTTGACAATTGTTTTTTTTTGTTTGTTGATTGTTAGAGGTTTATCAAAATAATGAGGGCATCTTGTAAATTAAAATACCTAAATGTAGGTATGTAAAAGATAAATCATTTTTTAAATTTGCGAATAAATAAAACAAAAATGTTCTTAAAAAACAATTATAAAAAAATATAGAATAGAAGATGCAGGGCAAACTCATACTTTTATTTTTCAACATAATTTATTAGGTTTAACAATTCATCCTAAGATTTTTAAGAATAATGAAACTAAAAAAATCAAAAATTAATATTATCGTAACACGATTTAAAGTAAAATAATACCTTTAGTAGATTATAACAAAGTATGAGTTTGCCATGATAGAAGATGTGAAAATTTCATAAAAAAAGTCCCACACACTTGCAGGACTTCGTTTCTATGAAAAAAAAACTACACAAATTACAGACTTTCTCACTTCCTGTAATTTTACTTTTACTCTGTCAGTTAGCCCCATTTATTTGTTATTAGCTTACAATGAAACGTCCTGTTGGAGTGTATTTCTCTATGAACTATTTGTTTTGAATTAATTCTTTTAGTTCTTGTATCTGTTTTTTAAGTTCTTTAATTTCAGATTGCTGTATTTTTTGATTTTCCTTTATTTTTTCAATTTCTTTTGGATTTTCAAAAGATTTATTAGCTCCCCATGTTAATATTCCTGCACCATTTGTTTTTAGTACTTGACCAGGAGCACCATCTGTTGTTGGGAATGTGTATTGTCCTGCAATATTTAATTTGTCATTTATTTGAACAATATTTTGTGAAAAATCGCCATGAATAAGAGGTGTTGATGTATTAGAATTATCAATAAACAATTCATTTGATATTCCATTAGCATTTCCTCCTGCATAATTACCAATTAATATGTTTCCATCTCCTATTGTTTCACCGGAATTTAATAGTCCTGCAGAATACCCTATCATTACATTATTTGATCCCTGAGTACTCCAAAAACCAGCATGATCTCCAATGATAACATTATAAGCTCCACTTGAATTGTATCTCCCTGCAGCCTGACCTATATATGTATTACTATTTGTTAAACTTGCTATCCCTGCTGCTTGACCTACAAATGTATTGCGATACCCTGTTGAACTTGCACCAGCTTGATTCCCAATATATGTATTCCCATATCCCGTGATGTTTTCAAAACCTGCCATATTTCCTAAAAATACATTGTAACTTCCTAAAGGTGACCCTCCTCCAATAGTTTGGTTTCCTGCACGAGTGCCTATAAAAACATTATCTTCTCCATCTGATATGTTTAAACCTGCTTCTGTGCCTATAAAAACATTATCTTCTCCAACTGATAAGTTTAAACCTGCTTCTTTGCCAATAATAATGTTTTTGTTACCAATTATGCCAGTATTGGCACCACGTGCTGCATTATAGCCAATAAACACATTGTCTTCCCCGGTAGTGTTATTAAAACCAGCTTCGTAACCAAGAAAAACATTTCTTGACCCAGATGTATCAACTATACCGGTTTTGTAACCGAAAAATGTATTGTATTTACCTGTAAAAGTACTGTTTTGTAGTGCTTCGCCAGATTGATGCCCGAGGAAATAATTATCTGGAATCATGTACATGTAATTGTTATCTCCTCCTTTTGCAGCTTCATATCTTCCAACAGCAAACCCCCCAGAAACTCCTTTTAATCCAGAGCCATCTGTATATATTCTTGTGCTATCTATACCTGTATAGAAGTACTTTCTTACACCTCCTCCGTTTTTAGCAGCTTCGTATCTTCCAACAGCAAAACCACCTGAAACTCCTTTTGTGTTACTTGCACTTGTATATACTCTTGTACTGTCAGGAGTTACAACAAATATCGCAGTATCTGAACCTCCTTTTGCAGCTTCATATCTTCCTACGGCAAAACCGCCAGAAATTCCTTTTGCATTTTTAATAATATTAAACTTTGTTAATGATGGAGTAATTACCATTAAAGGATTTCCATTTTTGTCTTGAATTTCAAATAAAGTATCGTTCTCATTTTCAGCTTTTAAAACAAATTTTTTGGTTGGGTTTGAAGTTCCAATTCCTAAGTTATAGTTTGGATTAGACAGGAAAACATTGTTTCCTGATTTTGACCATATTTCAGCAGATGTTGAAAGGTTAACCCATGTTTGGCTTCCTGAAGAATTAACTCCATATATGAAAAAGCTATTCATATCTGAATCGTAAACTAAAAGACCTTCTTTTGCAGAAGATGTTAATGATGTTCTTTGTGCTGTTGTTAATCTTGGAATTAAAAGTCCCTTGGAATTTGATTGAATTTCTAGCATTGCAGACTGGTCTGCCGTTCCTCCTGTATCTTCTGATATTAAGACTTGAGAAAAAACATTTTGTGTGCTTATTAACATTATAAATAAAGCAATGATGTTTAGTTTTAAATTTTTCATAAGTTTTGATTTTAAATAGTGTTTTTTATAATTATTTTAGAACAAACATATAAATTTGTTTCTAAAGAAAAGTTTTTTTTTGATGAGATATTAAGTTTTTATGATGAGATGATAAATTTTACATATTAAAAGAAGCTCTGAATTTAATTCAGAGCTTTTTTAAAGTATAAAATACTATTGTATAAAAAGTAAACTACTAATTATTTTTTTAAGATATATATGTCTGAAAAAACTAAACATAAGAAAAAATTTGTAGAAGTAAGTTTAATTATGTGTTATTATATTCATGAAAATTGTTAAGAATAAATTAGTTTTTATTTTTGTATTGAAATACTGAAAATGTGAAAAAAAAACAAATAAGTATACTAAAAATAAGCATTCCTTTAATTCTAATAATTATTTATTGGTTAATACTTCCCTCTAAATTATTTAACGATCCATATTGTACTGTAATTGAAGACAGAAATGGAGAATTACTTGGTGCACATATTGCAAAAGATGGTCAATACAGATTTCCGGAAACTGAAAAAATACCACAAAAATTTGAAGATGCAATTATAACTTTTGAAGATAAACGATTTTATTATCACTGGGGATTTGATGTAATTAGTTTATTCAGAGCAATTAAGCAAAATGTTTTATCGGGCGGAGTAGTAAGCGGTGCAAGTACCATACCGATGCAAGTAATTAGGCTTTCTCGCAAAAATAAAAAAAGGACTGTGTTAGAGAAAATTTATGAAATTATTCTTGCAACTCGTTTAGAATTTTCATATTCTAAAAAAGAAATACTAGAACTTTATGCCTCTCATGCTCCTTTTGGAGGAAATGTTGTGGGTATTGATGCAGCATCTTGGCGATATTTCGGTACAAGTTCAAAAAAATTATCTTGGGCACAGGCTGTAACTTTGGCTGTTTTGCCTAATGCTCCTGCATTAATCCACCCCGGAAGAAACCGAAAAACACTTTTCAATAAAAGAAATAGACTACTTAAACGCTTATTTGAAAATGAAATAATTGACCAAGAAACTTACGAATTAGCTTGTGAGGAAGAAGTTCCCGAAATTACAAAAGCATTTCCAGATTTTTCGAGGCATCTTTTAATGAAAGTTAATAATAAGAGCAATAAGATTGTAAAAACCACATTAAAATACAACGTGCAAGTAAAAGTAGATGAGATAGTTAACAGGTATCATAAACGACTTTCAGCTAATCAAATAAATAATCTTGCAGTTTTAGTTTTGGAAGTTGAAACTGGAAATATTGTTTCATATATTGGAAATATTAATGATTTTTCAACAGGCTCAAATCAGAATTCGGTTGATATAATAACTGCCGAAAGAAGCACAGGCAGTATTTTAAAACCTTTCTTATATGCCTCAATGTTAACAGAAGGCAAAATTTTACAGAATACTTTAATTTATGATATTCCTACACGAATGGGCGGATATACCCCCAAAAATTATAGCAGAGGATACGATGGGGCTGTTCCTGCACACAAGGCTTTGGCAAGGTCTTTAAATATTCCTGCCGTTAGGATGTTAAGGCAATATGGTAATGAAAAATTTTATTCAAAATTAGAAGATATAGGAATTACAAGTTTGCACAATAATCCCGGTTTTTATGGACTTTCATTAATACTTGGTGGCTGCGAAGGAACTTTGTGGGATATTTGCGGTGCTTATGCTTCAATGGCAAGAACTTTAAACCATTATGAAACTTATGGTTATCAATATGATAAAAAAGACTTTCATCCACCAAATTATATATTGAAAAAAAATAAGCAAAGAAATTTAGAAACAGATTTTGAAGATTTAGAGAACTCTTCATATTTCTCAGCATCAGCAATTTACCTAACATTTAAAGCAATGCTTGATGTTGAAAGACCCGAAGATGATAGTAATTGGGAAATGTTTCAGTCATCGGAAAGAATTGCATGGAAAACAGGTACAAGTTTTGGTTTTAGAGATGCTTGGGCAATTGGTGTAACTCCACAATATGTTGTTGGTGTTTGGGCAGGAAATGCCGATGGCGAAGGTCGTCCGGGAATTGTAGGCATAAAAGCAGCAGCACCGGTTTTGTTTGATGTATTTAGCATTTTGCCCGATACAAAAACTTGGTTTACAATGCCAAAAACTGATATGATAAAAGCAAATATTTGTAAACAAAGCGGACATCTAGCATCTTTGGTTTGTGATGATACAGAAGACATATATATTCCTGCAACAGGCAATCGTTCAGATGTTTGCCCTTATCATAAAACAGTACATCTTGATGAAACAGAGCAATTTAGAGTAAATGGAAATTGTGAAGCTATTTCAAATATTGTTTCAAAAGCTTGGTTTATTTTGCCACCATCTGTTGAGTATTATTATAAAAAAAGAAATGCCTCTTATAAATATCTTCCTCCATACAGAAATGATTGTTCTGAAAATTTTGATAAATCTGAACATGATATGGAATTAATTTATCCTTTTCATAACTCAAAAATATATGTGCCTATTGAAATTTCAGGTAAACTTGGCAAAACAGTTTTTGAAGCAGCCCACAGAAATAAAAATGCAATAATTTTTTGGTATGTTGATGATAAACTTATCGGAAAAACTTCAAATATTCACCAATTGGAACTTAGCCCTAGCGAGGGTGAGCATATTCTTACACTTGTTGATGAAACTGGGGAAAAAATTGTTAAAAAGTTTGAGATTTTGGGGAGGAAAT
>CAMZKV010000105.1 GCA_947311445.1 uncultured Chlorobiota bacterium
ATTTATTAATTTATAATTCAAAAATTTGATTACCTACTTCGTTCTGCGTTTTTCCTACTGAAACAAATCCGTGATTTTTTAAGATTACAAAATTATAGTTTTTCAGTGCATTTACAACATCTTCTGCTAATTCAACTGTTCCATATTCTAATTCCTTTTTAGTTTCAGGGAAAGCTTTTTGCTTTGCAAGTTTCATAATTTCAGCAGAATGCCCATGAAAAATTGCATTTACATCCGGTCTGCTTTTATAAATTAAATAGTGCATTAATGTTTCTGAGGATGGAGATTTTATTCCTTTTGAATGAACAATATTTTTTGATACTGAACAAAAAACTACTTCTGAAAAATCAGAATCTTTCATTGCATCAGAAAGACTTGTATGGCTTGCTGTAATTATAAAATTGTTAGAGTTCATTTTAGTTCTAAAACTTAAATTTCCTGATGAACCACCAGGGTAGGGAGGAGCAAATTTGTTTATATTAAAAATATCACACCAACTTTTTAATAAATTTAGGTCTTTATGTTCAGGAAAAGTTTTGCTTTTATTTACATATTTGAATTTTGTTCCTGTATATAATTCTGACATTTGGGAAAAATTGTATTATTTTTGTCAAAAGTATCTAAAAAATTGAATATTTCTGTTGATAGTTTTATTTTTGCTTTCTTAAATATATTTCTTAAATAATAAGTAATTATATCAATTGTCTACTATATAAGTATTTGGAGCTTGAAAATTCAAAGAATTAATAAACAGTTTTACAAATAATTGTTTTATGAAATTAAAATACACATTATATTTATTATTATTTATCCCAAACATATTGTTATCTCAAGCAGCAATACTTGAAAAAGATGGAATGCTAATTGGAGACCAAATAAAATTTACTCTTCAAATTGATAAAAGTAAAGGAAATGATATTCAATTTCCTGTATTTGAAAATGAATTAATAAAAGGAATTGAGATAATTGAACGCTTTGAAATACAGGGAGTTGATGATAATAAAAGATTGAAACAATCATATCTTATCACTTCTTTTGAAGATAGTTTGTTTTTAATAAAACCTTTTGTTTTTAAGGTTGACGGAAAAGAATACAAAACAAACCCGCTACGATTAAAAGTTTCAAATTTTAAACCCGATTCTGTATTTGTCTCTAAAATTGACACAACACAACAAATACCAATTACAGATATAAAAACTGTTGAGAAATCCCCAATGACATTTGAAGAGTTTTTTAGCAGATTTTGGTACATTTTTGTATTTATTCTTATTGGAATTTTAGCATATTTTTTATTCAGCTATTTTAAAAATAAACCTAAGAAGAAAACTTCAATTTTTATTAAGTCAAAGCCTATTATTCCTGCTCATATTTCGGCATTAGATAAATTAGAGAAATTAAAGCAAAAGCAACTTCATAAACAAAAAGAATTAAAGCAGTTTTATACGGAAATGAGTAATATAATAAGAACTTATATTGAAGAACGTTTTAAAATACCTGCATTAGAACAAGTTACATCAGAAATAATTAATGATTTTAATAAAACAGAATTTGCAAATAATGACATGAATAATAAACTTCGTGAATTACTGTCCTTATCAGACATGGTAAAATTTGCAAAAAACGAACCGGATGAACACAAAAATGAAATGATGTTTGAATATGCTTTTTCTTTTATAAATTTTACAAAAATTTCTGAGGAAATTGAAGAAAATGAAGATGTTTAATATTTTTCAAACACTTATAAATTTGTAAAACTCCTTTATTATACAAAAAAAATAGTATGACATACGCACATCCACAATATTTATGGCTATTATTAGGCTTAATTCCCTTGCTTTTTTGGTATGTTTTTAAAAAAAGGAAGTCTGAAGCAACAATTAGGTTCTCTTCAACAGAAGTGTTTAAAAACTATAAAAAACCATTAAAACAATATTTAAAGCATATACTTTTTTTATTAAGGATGTCTATAATAACTTTATTAATCCTTGTTCTTGCAAGACCACAATCAAATAAAACTAACGAAAAACTAACAGAAGGAATAGACATTGTAATTGCATTAGATATTTCCGGTAGTATGTTGGCACAAGATTTTAAACCAAACAGGCTCGAAGCATCAAAAAATATTGCAATAGAATTTATTAATAAACAAGAGTACGATAGAATAGGCTTAGTAGTTTTTGCAGGAGAAAGTTTTACTCAATGTCCTGTTACAATTGATCATAAAGTTTTAATAAATATGTTTGCAGGAATAAAACAAGGATTAATTGATGATGGAACTGCACTTGGGCATGGTCTAGCAACAGCAGTTAATAATTTAAAAGATAGTAAATCGAAAAGTAAAATTGTTATCCTTCTAACAGATGGAGAAAATAATGCAGGTAAAATTTCACCAATGATTGCAGCTGATTTAGCCGCAAAATTTGAAATTAAAGTTTACACAATTGGAGTTGGAAAAAATGGATACACACAAATGCCGGTTAATACTATTTTTGGACAGCAACTACAAAATGTTGAAGTTAAAATTGATGAAGAAACATTAAAAACTATTTCTAAGAAAACCGGAGGAATGTATTTTAGAGCAATAGATAATAATTCATTAAAAAATGTGTATGAAGAAATTAATAAACTTGAGAAAGATAAAATAAGAGAAAAACTTTTTAAATATAAAGATGAAAAATTTATGAACTTTTTATTACCAGCTCTTTTATTATTAGTTTTAGAAATGCTTCTGCGTTTATTCGTTTTTAAAAATTTACTTTAAAGAATTTTTTTCTAAACCAAAAAGTAATATTCCATTAAATATAAAAAAACAAAACGATGAAACACCTATTTACAAACATTTTTACACCCAATGACTAACTAAAAAAGTTTTCCCTACGTATTAAAAAATGTAAATTAACTTTTATCTTTATACTTTTAAACTTTTAAATTTTTAGATACATGAAAAATAAAAACTATATTATTATTCTAATTTTATTATTAGTTCAATCATTCACATTTGCACAAAAAACAAATGAATGTACTGATTCAGATTATTTAAAATACTATCATAACAATTATAATGCTGCAAGGCAATATTTTATAGAAAACTCAAACGAAATACTTAAAAAGTATGAAAACAGTAAACTTATTAAAATTGATGTTCCAAGTAAAATTGATAATAATTTAACAATAGATATACTATATATCCCGCAAGAAGGTCATAAAAATAAGCTAATGATTTTGAGTTCAGGAGTACATGGTGTAGAAGGACATGTTGGAAGTGCAATACAATCAATGTTTTTAGAAAAATTTTTAACCGAAAACTTAATAAAAAAAACAGGAGTTTTATTTATACATTCAATAAATCCTTATGGATACAAATATAACAGACGAGTTTCAGAAAATAATATTGATTTGAATAGAAATAGCACAACAAGTACAGAATTATATAACACAATTAACGAAGGATATCCAAAAGTTTCAAAATTTATTAATCCTCAAAAAAGAGTGAACACAAAAAGTCTTTCTAACAGGCTTTTTACAATACGAGCAATTATACAAATAATTAGAAAATCCATGCCTGTTTTAAGACAAGCAATTTTACAAGGACAGTATCAATTTGAAAAAGGAGTTTACTTTGGAGGTAAGAAACAAGAACCACAAATAATATCTATATCTCCTATTATTGATAGTATTTGCAAACCATATAATACTATTTTTGAAATGGATTTACATACAGGATACGGAGAAAAAGGTAAACTTCATTTCTTTCCAAATCCAACAGACTCTATAACTAAAAATAATTTAGAAAACATATTTTATGGCTACAAAATAGATTGGGGAGATTCAGATGATTTTTATACTATTACAGGAGATTTTGTTGATTTTGTTGGGCAACTGAATAAAGATAAAATTTATTTACCAATGACCTTTGAATATGGAACATTAAACAGTCAAACAACAAAAGGTTCGCTAGAGTCTATAAAAAGAGTTATTCTAGAAAACCAAGGAACACATTATGGTTTTAAAACAGAAAAAGACAAAGCAAAAGTCAAAAAAGACTTTTTAGAAATGTATTATCCTCCTTCAAAAGATTGGAAAAATAAAATAATGAAATATACAGAAGAATTATACAAAAAAATAATTCCTCGCTTTTTAAATTCAAATTTTTAATTAGATACTTAATTAAATTATGAACTTATTTCAATTCAAAAACCCCGAATACTTTTGGTTATTATTAATAATTCCTTTAATAATATTATTATATTTTTTATCACAACATTATAAAAATAAGAAACTTAAAAAACTTGGAGACATAGATTTAATACTAAAGCTAAGTCCAAATTATTCAAAATATAGAATTATTTTTAAGTTTATTGTTTTACTTTTTGTAATATTCCTATTTGTTTTAGCATTAGCAAGACCTCAAACAGGAAGTAAAGTAAAAGCAGAAACTACAAGTAGAGAAATTATAATTGCTCTTGATGTATCAAACAGTATGTTAGCAGAAGATATAAAACCAAATAGATTAGAAAGAGCAAAACAAATAGTATCAAAATTATTTGAAAACAATCAAACAGACAGAATTGGACTTGTTGTATTTGCAGGAGATGCATTTGTCCAAATTCCTATAACATCAAGCTATAGTTCGGCAGATGTTTTTTTGGCTTCAATAAATACTGAAACAATACCTATTCAAGGCACAAATATTACAAAAGCCATTGAAATGTCAGTCGCAATGTTTGATAAAATAGAAGAAAATGAAAAATTAGTTTTGATTTTAACAGATGGAGAAAACCACGAACAAAAAGTAATTAAAGTTGCAAAAGAAGTTTATAAAACAGGAATAATTATTTCAACCGTAGGAATTGGTAAAAAAAATGCAGTCCCAATTCCCGATTTACAAACACATGAATACAAAAAAGATAAATCGGGTAAGGTTGTTCTTACAAAATTAAACGATGTAATGTTAACCCAAATTGCTAATGCCGGAGGAGGAAAATATTTTGAAATAGGTAATTTTATTTCAGATATTAATAAAATTCAAAAACAAATAGACAGTTTAGGGAAAACAAATGGGAAAACTGAAATTGAAGAATACGTAGATTTATTTCCATACTTAATTGTTATAGCTCTTATAATTATAGTTTTAGAGTTTTTGTTCTTAGAGAAAAGAAATGAAAAATTATCTAACCTAAGTGTTTTTAAATAAAGAAAGCGTAAATGATAAAATCAGAAAAGATTATTCTCGAAAATGGATTGAAAGTAATATTTCATCAAGATAAAAACACACCGCTTGCGGCCGTAAATTTATTATATAATGTAGGAGCAAAAGACGAAAATCCTAATAAAACCGGATTTGCACATTTGTTTGAACATCTTATGTTTGGCGGGTCTGCAAATATTCCAGATTTTGATAAGGTTTTGCAAGATGCAGGTGGAAGTAGTAATGCTTTTACTAATAATGACTATACAAATTATTACGAAACCCTGCCCAAAGATAATATAGAAACAGCTCTATGGTTAGAAGCCGATAGAATGAATAAACTTGCATTTACAGATAAAAGTCTTGATATACAAAGGAAAGTTGTAATAGAGGAGTTTAAACAAAACTATTTGAATAAACCCTATGGAGACTATTATTTGTTAATGCGTCCTTTGGCATATAAGATACATCCATATTCTTGGGCAACAATTGGGAAAGAAATATCTCATATTGAAAATGCAAATATACAAGATGTAAAAAAATTCTTTTATAAACACTATGCTCCTAATAATGCAATCTTATCAATAGCCGGAAATTTTGAAGCTAACTATATTTTTGATTTAGTAAATAAATATTTTGGAAATATTGAAAAAAGAAAAATAGTAAAACGAAAACTTCCAATTGAACCTGTTCAAACAAAAGCAAACTTTATAGAAGTAGAAAGAAATGTTCCTGTAAATGCTTTCTATAAAACTTATCATATGTGTAATAGAACTAACCCTAATTATTATGCAACAGATTTATTATCAGACATATTGTCAAATGGAGATTCTTCAAGATTATATAAATCATTAATAAAAGACAAAAAGATTTTCTCAAATCTTGGAGCCTATATTTCTGGTAGTATTGAAAATGGTTTGTTTTCTTTTAATGGTAAACTAAATAAAAATGTTTTATTTGAAACGGCAGAGTTTGAACTTGAAAATGAAGTTAATAAATTAATTAATAAAAAAGCAACAGAAACTGAACTTCAAAAAGTTAAAAATAAAATTGAATCTAGATTTGTTTTTGCAGAAACCAATGTGTTAAATAAAGCAATGAGTCTTTCTTATTTTGAATTAATAGGAAATGCAGATGATGTAAATACAGAAGTTGAAAAGTATAATAGAGTTACAATAGAAGATATTCAAAAGTCAGCACAAAAAATTTTTAAAAAAGAAAATAGCAATACTATACACTACAAAGCAAAAAAATAAAATGCTCAGAATTTATTTATAATTTAATTTTATAAATATTCCTTCTATTGTGTACGACTTGTTGTTATTTGGAATAGAGTATAACTTAAAACTGTAGCTACCTGAAATATTTTTATTTTTCCTGTCAATTTCAGATATCTCAACATTACCCTCGTAAGAAGTATAAAAATTAGGAGTAGTTTCCTCATATTTTCTTATTATTTTGTAACCTAATCCACATTGAGAAACAGAAACTCCAGTTTTATAATCAAAAGTTTGTTTGTAATTACCAATTATGTCTCCATTTATAGAAATAACAATTGCTTTTTTTGAATTATTTTTTGTTTCATGAGCTCCAATAATTGTAATTCCTTTTGAAATTATTGCAGATTGAGGTTCAAAATTAAACTCTTGATTGTTAATATTTGTTTCAAAATAATTTTCAGGAGCAAAATTATTTTTTTCACATCCAATTAGACCGAAAGCAAAAATTGCAAAAATTAATAATATCTGTCTTTTATTTTTCATTAAAATAATTGTTTTCACTCATTTCAAATAGCAAACTTATAAAAAATAATAATAT
This sequence comes from uncultured Chlorobiota bacterium, assembly GCA_947311445.1. Taxonomy (GTDB): domain Bacteria; phylum Bacteroidota; class Bacteroidia; order Bacteroidales; family JAADGE01; genus JAADGE01. The sequence continues at coordinate 7,007 of CAMZKV010000105.1, forward strand.
AGAGCATAAAAAATGAATTTTTTTAAATATTTTTATTAAAAATAAAAAAAATAATCGATTAAGTTAAAACTACTCAATTCTAGAAATATAATATTTAAAAACAATAAATTAATGGTGTTTATTGTGTAAATCTAAAAAAAAATAATAATTCCTGAAAAAAATAAAACAAAACGAATAATATTATATTTTTACAAAAAAAAAAAATAAGTATGCAGAAAATAGGATATATATTCTTTAGAATCATTATTTTTATATTTAAATTAATTCCTTTCTGGTTTTTATATATGTTGTCAGATTTTGTTTTCTTTCTATTTTTTTATGTTTTAAAATATAGAAAAAATGTAGTCTTTGAAAACCTACAAAACTCATTTCCTTTAAAATCAAAAAGCGAGATTTTGAAAATTGCAAAAGGATTCTATAAAAATCTCAGTGATATTACTGTTGAAGGAATAAAAGGACTCACAATGAGTAAAAAAGCACTTGTTAAAAGATACCGAGTTATAAATTTAGATTTTGAAAAAAAATATTTCGATAAAGGGACAGGAGTCATTGCAATTGGAAGTCACTACGCAAACTGGGAATGGGGAGCATTATGTTTCAGTCTTCAATTTAGCCATGAAACTCATGGGCTATATAAACCAATGTCAAATAAATATATTGATAAATTTATAAGAAAATCTCGTGCAGCTTGGGGAATGAATTTAGTGCCAATATATGAAACTTCAAAAATGATTGAAAAACAATATGAAAAACCTCCAATGTTTATTTTTATTTCAGACCAAAGCCCATCAAATGTTAAAAAAGCCCATTGGATAAAATTTTTAAATCAAGACACACCATGCCTTCATGGTGCCGAAAAATATGCAAAACAACTTAATATTCCTGTAGTTTATGGTAATGTTCAAAGAATTAAAAGAGGATATTATGAAATTGAAATTTTAACAGTTGAAGATAAGCCATTAGAAACCGCTGAAGCTGAAATTACCAAGAAAATTCATGAAATTCTTGAAAAAATAATTATTCAAAAACCAGAGAATTGGTTGTGGTCTCATAAACGATGGAAACATAAAAAACATAAGTAAGATTTATAACAATTAAGTAATAAAAGGCTTAATTACCAATTTAGAATGAATTTAAATTAGGTTTTATGATATGTAACATGTAAATCTGTTTAATAACATCATTTATTTTTTATATTTTTGGCTAAAATAAATTCAAAATAAGATATATAAATTATGGGATTAACAAGACGAAATTTTATTAAACAATCAGCTGTTGCAGCAGCTGCTACTGCTATTGGAATTAGTATTCCAAAGGGAATGGAAGCAGCAAGCAAAAAAGCTGAAAGTGATTGGAAGTGGGATAAATCAGTTTGTCGTTTTTGTGGAACAGGTTGTGGTATTATGATTGCAACTAAAAACGATAAAATTGTTGCTGTAAAAGGTGATCCTGCTGCCCCGGTAAACCGTGGATTAAATTGTATTAAAGGATATTTTAATGCAAAAATAATGTATGGCGAAGACAGACTTACAAAACCTTTATTAAGAGTAAACGAAGCAGGCGAATTTGACAAAAAAGGTAAATTTAAACCGGTAAGTTGGAAACGTGCTTTTGATGAAATGGAAAAGCACATGAAATCTGCCCTTAAAGAATTAGGACCACATGGATTAGCAATTTTTGGCTCAGGACAATACACTGTGCAAGAAGGTTATGCTGCTGTAAAATTAATGAAAGCAGGACTTCGGTCTAACAACATAGACCCAAATGCAAGACTTTGCATGGCATCTGCCGTAGTAGGTTTTATTCAAACATTTGGTATTGATGAACCATCTGGTTGTTATGATGATATTGAATTAACAGATACAATTGTTTCTTGGGGAGCAAATATGTCTGAAATGCACCCAATTTTATGGTCTCGCGTTTCCGACAGAAAATTATCAAACCCAGATAAAGTAAAAATATTCAATCTTACAACTTATACAAACAGAACTTCCGATTTAGCTGATACTGAAATTATATTTAAACCAAGTACAGATTTAGCTATTTGGAACTATATTGCTCATGAAATTGTTTACAACCACCCGGAAGCGATTGATGAGAAATTTGTAAATAAATATAATGTATTTGCAACAGGACCTGTGGATACAGGTTATGGAATGAGACTTCCTGAACACAAAAAGTTCTCTGAAAAAGAACTTGAAACTGTAAGAAAAGAAGCAAAAAAAGTTGTTTCAGAAATGGAAGGAGTAACTTTAAAATATCTTGATTACAAAACAGGAGATACAATTGAAATGAAAAATAGAGCATCTGCTCTAAAACATTGGATTATTTCAAGAAAAGAATTTGAAAAAGCATTAAAACCTTATGATTTAGATTTTGTTGCAAAACTTGCAAAAGGTAATCCAGATGAATCAATTGAAGATTTCAAAGCAAAATTAAAATCATTAGCAGCTCATTATATTGAAAAAGGAAGAAAAGTTGTTTCTTTCTGGACAATGGGTTTCAATCAACACCAAAGAGGCTCTTGGGTAAACGAACAGGCTTATATGATACATTTCCTTTTAGGAAAACAAGCTAAACCTGGAAGTGGTGCATTTAGTTTAACTGGGCAACCATCAGCATGTGGTACTGCTCGTGAAGTTGGTACATTTGCTCATCGTTTACCAGCCGATTTGGTAGTTAAGAACCCTAAACATAGAGCACTTTCCGAAAAAATATGGAAACTTCCGGAAGGAACTATAAATCCAAAAGTTGGGTCTCACTTTACAAAAATACACAGAGATTTAGAAGACGGCAAAATTAAGTTTGCTTGGATACAAGTTAATAATCCTTATCAAAATTCTGCAAATGCAAGTCATTGGATTAAAGCTGCTCGTGAAATGGACAACTTCATTGTTTGTAGTGATCCATATCCTGGAATTTCTGCAAAAGTTTCCGACCTTGTTCTACCATCAGCAATGATTTATGAAAAATGGGGTGCTTATGGTAATGCAGAAAGAAGAACTCAACATTGGCGACAATCGGTAACTCCTGTTGGAGATGCAATGTCAGATACTTGGCAAATGATGGAACTTTCAAAAAGATTTAAAATTCGTGAAGTTTGGGGTGCTCAAACTATTCCTGGTCTTGAAGGAGGATTACCTGATGTTCTTTCAGAAGCTCAAAAAATGGGATACAGCCCTAATGATACTCTTTATGATGTGCTTTTTGCAAATGAAAAAGCAAAATCATTCGCTTGGCCAGATCCAATTGGCGAAGGAGTAATTAACTCAGAAGTTGAAGGAGATAAAAGGTCAGTTTTAGATGGTAGCGGAAAAGAATTTAAAGGTTACGATTTCTTCGTGCAAAAATACCTTTGGGAAGAATATCGAGAATTTGGTTTAGGACATGGGCATGACCTTGCAGATTTTGATACTTACCACAAAGTTAGAGGATTAAAATGGCCTGTTGTTGATGGAAAAGAAACTCAATGGAGATTTAATTCAAAATATGACCCTTATGCAAGGAAAGAAGGAATAGGAGATTTTGCATTCTATGGAAAAGCCCTTAAAAAAATGCCACAAGGCGATTTAAAA
>CAMZKV010000106.1 GCA_947311445.1 uncultured Chlorobiota bacterium
AACCTACTGCAATATAACTAACTGATTTTTTATTCTTATCACTTACAAAAATATCGGCGATAAGAAGAATTAGTATAACAAGTGTCAATACTAATTCATGTCTCATTAATAACATATTATTCAAATTCATATCTTAAAAAGGTTATTTTTTTTAGTTTATTAATTTTTCAATAAAAGGAGTTACACTCTCCGAAATAATTCCACCCCACCAAAACGGAAAAATACCTATTAATGTAATGAATAACACAAGAATATATGTTCCTGTTTTTTCATACCAGGCAATTTTCGGTAAATTTGCAAACTCGGGTGTTGTGGGTCCCATTAATATCATTCCTACAACTCTTAGAATATAAACAGCAGTTACAACAATTGACGAAACCGCCAGAATAGTTATTATTCTATGAAATGTATCAGCATGTTGAAATGCTCCTACAAAAATATTCATTTCAGCCACAAAACCGGAAAAACCGGGTAATCCTAAATTTGCCATACCGGCAATTACATATAGTGCTCCTGCAACAGGAATAACATTTAGCAATCCACTCATTTTTGTAACAATTCTTGTATGAGTTCTGCCGTAAATTATACCAATAAGTGCAAAGAAAAGTGCTGTAATAAATCCATGAGATAATGATTGCAACATTGCACCTTTCCATGAAATTTCATTCATCATTAATAAAGCTAATAATACTAAACTCAAATGGCTAACTGATGAATATGCATTTATATATTTTAAATCTGTTTGTTTTATTGCTGCCAAAGCTCCATAGAAAACTCCTATTACTGCAAATACCATAAAAATATCTGCCCAATAATGTGCTCCAAGAGGCATAACATACATTGCAAACCTAAAAATACCATAACCTCCAAGTTTCATTAGTACTCCTGCATGAAGCATAGATACAGCTGTTGGTGCAGAGGCATGACCATCGGGCGACCAAGTATGAAAAGGAAAAAATGCACCAATAACTGCAAAGCCAATAAACAAGAATGGAAAAAACACAATTTGTGCAGATTCTGGAATACTAACTTTTCCAATCTCAAATAAATTAAATGTTAATGCTCCTCCGCCTGCATTTGAATTAAAATAAACACCAAGAATACCAACAAGTAATAATGCAGATGCTCCCATTAACATCAAAGTTAATTTCATTGCAGCGTATTCTCTAGGCCCTGTTCCCCAAATTCCTATTAGCAAATACATAGGAATTACAGCAATTTCATAAAACACAAACATTGTGAATAAATCTACGGAAATAAAAAAACCGTAAACACCTGATGCTAATACAATTAAAGAAACAAAAAATTCTTTAGGCAAATCATCAACCTTCCATGAAATAAAAACACCTGTAAGTACAATAATTGATGTTAACATAATCATTAATATTGAAATGCCATCAACCCCAATAGAATAGTGAATATTCATAGGTTCAAACCACATTACATCTTTTGTAAAAAGCATAATTGCTTTGTTTCCTGCCGTTCTTTCAGCAAGAAATTGATATATCAAATTAAAAGACATTAAAGCTTGGATTACAGAACCAATTAATGCAACAAGCCTAAAGTTGTTTTTGCCCTTTACAAACATTAAAGCAAAGACTGTAATAACAGGAACTACTACAAATAATGTTAAAATATCTATCATAATTTCTTTCTATTTTTTAATTAAGGAATAACCAAACAATCATTATTATCATTAAAACACCTGAGATAAAAAACATTGCATAATCTTGAACTCTGCCGGATTGTAAGCCTTTTATTTTTGAACTTATCCAAACTGTTGAGTTTCCAATTCCATTCATTGAGCCATCAACTACTTTTTTGTCGAACCAAGCAAAAGAGCCTGATATATATTTAAAAATAATTGTTTTAGTTACAAAATTGTAAACTTCATCAATATAAAATTTGTTATATGCCCATGTATGAAGACTTCCAAAAGCAATTGTAAAACGTTTTGATAAATCATTTTCTTTTTTGTAGAATAACATTGCGACAAGAATTCCTACAACACCTATTGCAATAGATGCACCGGCAATGGTCCAATCTATATGAGAATGAAATGGAGTACTATCCGCTGAAACAAGTTTATCAAAAGGTATAAATCCTGAACCAACAGTCATTAAAGCTAAAATTATTAAAGGAATAGTCATAAACTTTGGTGCTTCATGTGGTGTATGTTTATATTCAGGATTAGTCCACCAGAAAATTCTAAAATAAAGTCTGAACATATAAAAAGCGGTCATTCCTGCAACTATGAATCCAATAATAAAGACAGGCATATTATGCTCAAATGCTGCTGCAAGAATTTCATCTTTACTAAAAAAACCTGCAAATGGAGGTATTCCTGAAATTGCTAATGCAGCAAGTAAAAATGTAATATGTGTAATTGGCATATACTTTCTTAATCCTCCCATGTCTTGCATATAATTGCTGTGAACTGCATGTATTATAGCTCCTGCTCCTAAGAATAAAAGTGCTTTAAACATTGCATGAGTAAATAAATGGAACATACTTGCCATAAAACCTAATCCTTCGTGGCCGCTATATCCGGAAACTCCAAGTGCAAGCATCATATATCCAATTTGCGACATTGTAGAAAATGCTAAAACACGTTTTATGTCATATTGCGTAATTGCAATTATTGCTGCAAAAAGTGTTGTAAATGCACCAACCCAAGCAACTACATCCAAGGCAATTCCGTCATCAAAGAAAAAGAACATTGGAAATAATCTTGCAACAAGAAAAACTCCAGCTACAACCATTGTTGCTGCATGAATTAATGCAGAAACGGGAGTAGGTCCTTCCATTGCATCCGGAAGCCATATGTGAAGGGGAAACATTGCAGATTTACCAGCACCTCCTATAAAAATTAAAATTAATGCCCAAGTTATCACGGACAATCCCATGAAAAGACCTGTTTGCAATTGTAAGTTATTTATAAAATCTAAATCAGTAAGTATCTTAAAATCAAATGTTTTGGCATAGAAACTAACAATTAAAATTCCTACAAGAAAACCAAAATCGGCAAAACGAGTTACAATAAAAGCTTTTTTTGCTGCAAGAATTGCAGATGGTTTTTCAAAATAATATCCAATTAGCAAATAAGATGATACTCCTACCATTTCCCAAAAAATATAGATTTGAAAAAGGTTTGTGGCAAGAACTAATCCTAACATTGAGAATGTAAATAATGAAAGGTATGCAAAGAATCTTGTAAATCCAGGTTCTTTTTTCATATAACCAATACTATAGAAATGAACCATTAAAGAAATTAAAGGAACTACAATTAGCATAACGGCAGAAATTGGATCTAATAAAACTCCCATATCAATATGCAGAGTATCTGTAAAGTTTACCCAAAGAGTGTTATATGCGTATATTTTTTGATATACTCCATCTATTTTTCCGTAATTAAAGAAATATTGAAATGACGTATAGAATGATATTAATGCCGTAATTAACATCCCTGCTGTTCCAATATATCCGGAAATAGGTTCTTTTATCCTTTTATAATTTAGTCCCAAAAAAAGGAACATAAACAAAGGTATTAGTGGTATTAAAACTGTGTAACTTAAATCCATATTTTTTAAAATTTCAAAGTTTCTATTTCATCTGTTTTCAAACTCATAGTTAATCTATATAAATTAATTATTATTGCTAATGCTAGGGCTGTTTCTGCGGCAGCTACAGCAATTATAAAAATTGAGAATATTGCTCCTCCTATTTCCTCAGGAAATAAATACTTATTAATAATTACAAAATTTAAAGCAGCAGAATTAAGTATTAATTCAACGGACATTAGCATTGCAATTAAATTTTTACGTGTAAAGAAACCGTATAATCCAATAAAAAAGATAATTGTGCTTACGGTTAATATTTCGTATATACTGACTCCTAAAATCATAATATATTAGTTTTGTTCTTTATATTTTGTATCTTTTTTTGTTTTTGCAATTACAATTGCACCTACCATTGCAGCTAAAAGTAAAATACTAATTACTTCAAAAGGTAAAATATACCCCTTGTCTCCATAGCCTAGCAGTGCATTTCCAATTTCTCTAATGCTTGTATCTTTTTCAACACCAACAGTTTTAAAATTATAAGACCAAATGGCAATTAATGTAAGGAAAGTACCCACAAAAGTTATTGCTCCTGCTAAAAGTCTTTTCCAAAATTTAGCTAAGTCTAAAGGAGTATTAATTTTTTCAACCAGCATAATAGAGTTTACATAGAGAATAATTATACCTCCGGCATAAACTGTAAGTTGAACTGCTCCAAGAAAATAAAATTCAATTATAAAATAAATTCCTGCTATTCCTATAAGAACAAAAAGTAAATAAATAATTGATCTCATAAGATTTCTGTTGCTAACTGCCATTACTGCAAAAACAATTATAAGCAACGATATTATGTAAAAGATTATTCTTTCCATTTAATTATCCTTTTATCCCGCTCATTATTTTAGAACCGGGTTTATTTAAAACTTTTGTTAATAAAGACCTATCATATTCTACATGATGAAAATCTTGTCCCCAATCAATTGCATTAACAGGGCATGCTTCAATACAGAGACCACACATAGTACACATTTGAAGATGATAAATATGTTTTACCAAGAAACGTTTATTTTTTCCTGTTTCAGGGTCTTTTGCCTTATCTCCCAATATTTCAATTGAACCATTTGGACAAGCTTTTTCACACAAGGTGCATGCATCACATCTATGTTCATTGTTTTCATTATGAAGCATTATAACTTCACCTTTAAAACGATCAAACATTTCTAGTGTTTCTATATTATTTGGGTATTGTTGCGTAATTACATCTCTCTTCGTAAAGAAATTTACGAAAAAATAACCACCCGTTACACGCATTCCTGTAAGAAGCGTTTTTGTTCCGTTTATTATATCTGAAAAATAACTCATATTTTTTGCAATTATAAAGTTAATCCTAACCAAACCATTAATGCCATTAAAACAATATTTACCATATTTATGGGAAGTAAGAATTTCCATTCTAAGGTTAATAACTGGTCAATTCTAAATCGGGGAAAAGTCCAACGAAACCACATGAAAATAAATATTACTCCCAATACTTTTATTACAAACCAAAATAATCCGGCAAAAGGTATAGTGTCTGTTATTCCAAAAGGAGATAACCAACCTCCAAAAAATAGAATCACGGCAACCGAAGATATTAAAAATAGGTTAACAAATTCTGCTAAAAAATAATATGCAAAATTCATCCCTGAATACTCTGTATGAAATCCTGCTCCTAATTCAGATTCTGCTTCTACCAAATCAAATGGTGTTCTATTAGATTCTGCTGTTCCTGCAATCATAAAAATCATAAATGCAATAATTGCCGGTATATGTCCTTGGTATATTAGCCAGCCATCTTTTTGGATTTCAACAATTTCTGAAATTTGAAGAGTTCCTGCAAGTACAACCATTGTAACAATTGCCATTCCTACGGAAAGTTCATAACTTATCATTTGAATTCCTGTTCGCATTCCTCCAATAAGTGAATATTTATTATTACTTGCCCAACCTGCTAAGAAAATTCCTAAAACACCCACTGATGAAACTGATGTTAAGAAAAATAAGCCAATGTTTATATCAAAAGCATGAATTTCATAAGAAAAAGGTATTAATGATAAAGACATTAAAGCTGTTGTAATAACAAAATATGGTGCAATTTTGTAAAGAAACTTATCTGCTTTTTCAGTTCCTGTTAGTTCTTTTGAAACTAATTTTAGGGCATCTGCAACTGTTTGGAACAAGCCCATAGGTCCAACTCTGTTAGGTCCTAAACGAAATTGAAAAAATGCTGCAATTCGCCTTTCTAACCAAACTAAGAAAAGCCCTAAAATTGCAAATATTCCAAGATAAGCAACTGCAATTAAAACTAATTCTGTAATATGAACAATATTCTCAGGCATTAGTCCGAGCAGTAATTCGTGAATATCAGTAAAAATATTTAATATCATAATTTTATAATTTTATCTGTCAATATCAGGAACAACAACATCAATAGTTGATAATATTGCAACTAAATCAGCAATTTTAAGTCCGTATGCCATTTTATTTAATGCAGTTAAATTTGCAAAACCGGGTGAACGAAATTTTAATCTTTCAGGAAATTTCTGTCCATTACTTTTAACATAAACTCCAAAATCTCCTCTTGATGCTTCTACTCTTTGCAAATAATCTCCAACAGGTAATTTTATAACTGCTTTTGTTTTTACTTTATACTCATCATTCGGAATTTTATCAATTAATTGCTCTATAATTGAAATTGATTCCCACATTTCTTTAATTCTTACTTTGTACCTTGCAAAAGAATCTCCTTCTGTAAAAATTGCTTCTTCAAAATCTACCATATCATATGCACTGTATGGATGAGTTTTTCTAATATCACATGATACTCCTGAGCCTCTTGCTGTTGGTCCATTAAGACCATATGCAATTGCATCTTCTCCGGAAATAACTCCAACGTTCATTAAACGTTTTTGGAATATTATATTATTAGTAAGTAATTTATCATATTCAGGAAGTTTTTTCTTTAAATGTTTTAATACATCTTTGGTTCTTTTAACAAAATTTTCGTGTATATCATATCTTAGCCCACCTATAACATTATAGTTCATAGTTAGACGTGTGCCACAAGTTTCTTCAAAAATATCATTTATTAACTCTCTTTCTCTAAAACCATACATAAAAGTTGTTATTGCACCAATATCCATGCCCGTAACTCCCCACCATAAAACATGAGATGAAATACGTGTAAGCTCATCCATTATTGTTCTTACAATTTTAATCCGGTCGTTTACTTCAATATTAAGTGCTTTTTCTGCAAGAAGACAAACAGCTTCATTATTCATATGTGCAGAAAGATAGTCTAATCTATCTGTTAAATGTATAATTTGTTTGTAGCTTGCTCGTTCACACATTTTTTCAATGGAACGATGTATATAACCTAAATCCATATCAACATTTCGAACTATTTCCCCGTCTAGCTTAAGTAATAATCTCAAAACACCATGCGTTGCTGGGTGTTGAGGTCCCATATTTAGGAAATATTCTTGCGTCTTTAGTTGATCTGTTAAAAATTCTTTCATATTTTTTATCTTATCAACATATTAGTGTCAGTATAATCTTTTCTCATAGGAAATCCTTTGTCCCAGTTTTCTGGAAGGAATAAGTTTTTTAAATCCGGATGTCCTTTAAATTTTATTCCGAAAAATTCATGTGCTTCCATTTCATTAAAATATGCAGCAGGATATATTTCATGAATGCTATCAATTGAAGGATCTTCTCTATCAGAAGTTTTTACAGTTATTTGGATTAAATGTTTATATTTTGAAGATTCTAAATGATATATTACACCTAAATCTTCACCAAAATCAATTCCTGAAAGAGCAAAAAGATAGTCAAAAGATAAATCTTCGTTATTTTTTATATTTGAAAGAAATTCTTTTAATAATTCTTTTGGAACTTCAATGCAAAGAAAATCTGTATCTTCGCTAGAAAAAGTTAATCCGCTTTGGAGTGCTTCAATTTTGTTTTTAATTTCTAAATTTGTCATAGTCAGGATTTATTTATTTTTTCCTTCATCAAAACCTTCAATTGGGTTATTTTTTGTACGATGTGCCATACTTTCGTGCTTAATTTTATTTTGTAGTGCCATCATTCCATCAAGTAGTGCTTCTGGTCTTGGGGGACATCCCGGCACATAAACATCAACAGGAATAATATGGTCTGCTCCTCTCACTACTGAATATGAATTAAAATAAAAAGGTCCACCGGAAACTGCACATGCACCCATTGCAATAACATACTTTGGCTCAGCCATTTGGTCGTATAATCTACGAAGTACAGGTGCCATTTTAGTTGTTATTGTTCCGGCAATTACAATCAAGTCTGCCTGACGTGGTGTGGGTCTTGCTACTTCAAAACCAAAACGAGACCAATCGTGTTTTGCGGCACCGGTTTGCATCATCTCAATTGCACAACAACTTGTTCCAAAATATAGAGGCCAAAGTGAATTTTTTCTTCCCCAGTTAATTAAACTGTCTAATGTTGTTACCACAATATTTCCCCCATTTCCACCTGGAATAATTTTTCCTGGGAAATTAATAACGTCATCTTTTGTTTTTTTTATAATTACTCCCATCTTAATGCTCTTTTTTTCCATGCGTAAAGTAAACCTATTCCTAAAATAACCAAGAAAATGGCTATTTCAAAAAAAGCAACAGCTCCAATATCTTTAAAAACAACTGCCCAAGGCATTAAAAAAACAACCTCTACATCAAAAATTAAAAATATAATAGCAAACAAATAATAACCGACTTTAAACTGTATCCATGTTTTGCCGATTGTTTGCATTCCGCTTTCGTAAGGTTCTTTTTTTCTTTCATTTTCAGACTTATATGAAATTAAATTTGACAAGAAATTTGCTATCAAAATAAGTGCAATGCCTGCTATTGGAAAGACTAATAAGGCTTCAATTCCCATATGTTTATATATTTATATACTTAATTTTATAATGACGGCGCGAAAATAATAAAAAATATATAAAATTTTCATGTTATAAAATATGAATTTCTCTAACAGTTTGATTATTAGTTTTGAATGCTTTTTAATTAATTTCTTATTTTTATTGATTTTAAATAAGATTTTATTTTTTGAAACTTTCTATGAAATTTTATTTAATTATATTAATACCTTCTTTGGCAGAAGTATCATTAGGAGAATTCATTAATACTTTATTAAATAATATTTTTGCTTCATTTTTTTTACCAAGAAAATAATATGCCCATGCTGACATTAGTAGTGCATCATGGTCAAAAGGGTATAGTGACAAAACTTTTTTGAATTTTTTTTGTGCATTCATATAATCTTTTCTGCCATAATAAATAAGTCCTAGTTTATAATTTGCAATTGTATTTTGAGGATTTATTTCAATAATTTTATTATAGATGTTTGTAACTTCCGACCATTTTCCTTGTGCAATTTTTGGGTATGTTAAACCAAATTTTGCTTCTTCGGAATATTGTTTTAGGTTTATTGCTTTTTGGTAATGTGCAGAGGATTGGTCAAACAATCCTGCATTATAAAGTAACCATCCTATTCGTAAATTTATTTCATAAGAATTGTCGGAATATACTTTTTTAAGTTCATCGGCAGCTTTTTTGTATTTTCCTACACTTTCTAAGGTGTAACTTGTTTTAAAAGCCTTTATTATTTCATTATTTTGTGCATTAATACTTGAAAAATAAAAAAATAAAATTGTAAAAAATGTTATTGCTCTCATAATTAAAAAGTTTAAAAGATTTATTAATATTTTTGGAAGTACCATTTAATGCCTCCTGTAACTGCTTGATTTATATATTGGGTATTTACATCGACATGATTTATTGTATAATGATTTTCTTTTTTATTAAATTCATATTTTAAAAATATATTAAATTTACCTTTATTAATGCCAAAATTTATGAGTGCTTCGTATTTTTGCTTAACAATATCAATATCGTTATTTGCAATCATAACATTATATAAGGTGTAGTTTTTCATATCTCCATAAGTAATAGAAGGTTCAAACCATGAATATTTTAAAAATGAAATGCCAATACTCTGTTTTAAAATTGGATTTTTTAAGTTTGAATTTTTATCATCACTAAGAATATACATTACTGTGCTGTTGGTATATATGTTTGCATTCCCAAGTGGATATAGTTTAATACTTATAATTGGTTGAATTTGCTTGGCTTTATTTAAATTAGAAATTGATGCCCCTGCATTAAT
>CAMZKV010000107.1 GCA_947311445.1 uncultured Chlorobiota bacterium
CTTTTTAAGATATGAATTTGAATAATATGTTATTAATGAGACATGAATTAGTATTGACACTTGTTATACTAATTCTTCTTATCGCCGATATTTTTGTAAGTGATAAGAATAAAAAATCAGTTAGTTATATTGCAGTAGGTTTATTTGCAATTCATACTTTAATTGGTTTTATTCCTTTGAAAGAAGGTGTTCTTTTTGGAGGAATGTTTGTTAGTAATCCGTTAGTTTATGGATTTAAAAACATTTTAAATATTGGAGTGCTTCTTATAATACTTTTAGCTGTTTCATGGCTTAATAAAAAGAGCTTAAAAAATGGAAAAATTGGTGAGTTTTATATTCTAATATTTTCCTCTCTTTTAGGAATGTTTTTTCTAATTTCTTCCCGAAATTTCTTGATGCTTTATTTGGCACTAGAACTTTCTACTTTGCCTGTTGCTGCACTTGCTTCATATGATATTTATAACAGAAAATCATCAGAGGCAGGTATAAAGTTGATTCTTTCTGCAGCAATATCATCGGGAGTTTTATTATTCGGAATGTCATTACTTTATGCCGTAGGCGGTAGTCTTTATTTCAATGAATTAACTGGTAATATTGGTGTTTCTTACCTATCAATTGCTGGTTTAATAATGTTTTTTGCCGGTTTGGCATTTAAAATTTCATTAGTTCCTTTTCATTTTTGGACAGCAGATGTTTATGAAGGAGCTCCAACACCTGTTGCAAACTACTTATCTGTAATTTCAAAAGCAGCAGCTGTTTTTATTTTAATGGTAACTCTATTTATAACTCTAAGAGAATTAAAAGAAATTTGGGTTCCAATCTTATATGGAATTTCTATACTTACAATGTTTGTGGGGAACTTTTTTGCACTTCGCCAACAGAACCTCAAACGTTTTCTGGCATTTTCATCAGTTGCACAAGCTGGTTTTATAATGATGGGAATGGTATCGGCAGATAATCTTGCAGTTTCAACAGTAATTTATTTTATGGCCATTTATATTTTCTCAAATATTGGAGCTTTTGGAGTTGTTCAAATTATTTCATTAGTTAGTGGAAAAGAAAATATTGACGATTATAATGGATTATACAGAACAAATCCGATGTTGAGTCTTACATTAATGATTGCTCTATTTTCATTAGCAGGTATTCCGCCTATTGCAGGATTTTTTGGTAAATTTTTCTTATATATGCCTGCTGCAAGTCAGGGATTCTATATTCTAATTTTTATAGCTGTGGTGAATGTAACAATTTCATTATATTATTATTTATTGGTGATTAGGGCAGCATTCCTTAGAAGAAGTGAAACACCTATACCCTACTTTAAAAGCGATATTTTCACAAGAATAGGATTGTTATTAGTAGTAATTGCATTGTTTGTTTTAGGTATTTACAGTCCGTTCTATGATTATATTCAATCTATAACTAACATCTTAAATATTTAGATTATGAGCATGCCAATTAAACATTTAACAGGAAAAATAGGAGACAAACTTTTAACTTTTGTTGAAAAAGAAGCTTCTGAAGAAAGAAAAGAGTTTTTAAAAGATCTATTAGAATTTAATGGGTTTGAAGTTATTATAGAAGAGAATCCTGCAAAAGAAGGAGAAAATATATCATATATTGTTGCTGTTACAGACTTAATTTTTAATCCTGTTATTTGGGTGTATGATAGAAATTTAAAAACACCCGAAGGAAACATTGTTAATGAAGATTATTGGATGCAAATAAACCAGGATTTTAAACCGCAATATTATGAAAGAAGATAGTTTTGTTTAAATTTAGGCAAAATACTATTTTTCCTGAAAGTCTATTATAAAAAGCTCCGTATTTTTGAATACGGAGCTTTTCCTATTTTATGTACTGTCTAAAAAAAGTTCTGTATCCCTTTATTTATTGGGTTTTATTTTGAAGATTTGGGTGTATAGTATTACTTTTGCAATATGTTTTTACGTAAAAGGAAGAAAAAAATAGGTACTGCTTTCATCCAAATCATTTCAAAAGCAAAGGCTAAATAAAAAGTTGTAAAAACTACTGGTTATGATTACATTTTTTTTAATAAAATTGATGAGGAACTATTTCGTAGAAGCACATATTTGCATCTCATTCACAGCTTATAGCATTTACAAAGAGCTTGAACGTGTACTTTATAAAGAAAAATAAACTTTATCTCTAAAAAAAGTAGCAGAACTAATTCATAATATGTATCATATAACATACACATTAACAGACTCAAAACATCAGAAATCTAAAAATCTAAAAATGGATGAAGAGCAAACTGAATTATATGAAATTATCTTGAAAAATTATTAGGGAGTCCCAATGCGTATAATAGGAAAAGAATTATCTTTGCAACATTAAAAATATAAAATGAGCGAAGAATATAAATATCACGACAGAGAATTAAGCTGGTTATCCTTTAACAGACTAGTTTTAGAGCAGGTTAAAGATAAAGATCTACCATTATTTGAACGTATAAAATTTTTAGCAATATACTCTTCAAACTTAGATGAATTTTATCGTGTACGAGTTGCAAACCAAAGAAGCTTGATTGGTTTAAAAAAGAAAAATATAAAAAATTTAGATTATAAGCCTAAAAAGGTTTTAGAAAATATAAAAAAAGAAGTTTTAAAACAACAAATTGATTATGAAAATGAATATTACAACCAAATAATTCCGGAATTAGAAGAATGTGGAATATTAATTTTTAACAAACAAAAACTTGAAGACAAGCATATATATTTTATAAAAGAATACTTCTCAAATGAACTGTTTCCAGAAATTCAACCAGTATTATTATCTAGCTCAGGTGCAGTTATGTCATTTCTAAAAGACAATGTAATATATCTTGCAATAAAAATGCAGAGAAAAGATAGACCTCAGAATATTAAACCAAGATATGCTGTAATTCAAGTACCAACAAATACTTTAGGACGCTTTATCCAACTTCCAGACTATAAAGGAAAACATTTTGTTATGTTCCTTGAAGATATGATTAGGCAACATCTGCCTAGTATTTTTCCTGGATATAATATTTTATCATCATATAGCATAAAACTCTCTAGAAATGCAGATTTAATGATAGAAGATGAGTTTTCAGGAGACATTTTAAGTAAATTAAGAAAGAGTTTAAAGAAAAGAAAAACAGGATTTCCTGCAAGATTTTCATATGACAGAACTATGCCCAACGATTTATCAGAAGTATTAAAACTAGCATTTAATTTAACTGAAGAAGACTTTTTTTCTGTTGGTAAGTATCTGAATTTTAGCGATTTCTATACATTTAAAAATCCATTTAGTCCAAAATTTGAACTTGAGCCAGTAAAATCTTTAAAACATCCAATTTTTGAACAATATGATTCAATTTTCTCAGCAATAGATAAACATGATATTCTGCTTCATTTTCCATATCATACTTATAATTATGTGCTTAAATTTTTTAACGAAGCAGCAATAGATCCATACGTAATTGAAATAAAAACAACACAATACAGAGTTGCAACAAATTCTGCAATAGTTAATGCGTTAATAGCAGCTGCAGAAAATGGTAAAGATGTAACTGTATATGTAGAATTAAGAGCAAGATTTGATGAAGCAAGCAATATAAAATTTGCTGACAAAATGAAAAAAGCAGGAATTCATATTATTGCAGGAATTCCCGGATTAAAAGTTCATGCAAAAGTTGCCCTAGTTACAAGGAAAGTATCGGATAAAGAAAAATCATTTGTTTTTACAGGCACTGGAAATTTTAATGAAAAAACTGCCAAACAATATGCTGATGAAGGTTTTTTTACTTCTGATAAAAGAATTATTAAAGATATTAAAAAAATATTTTTGTATTTAGAAACTCCACTTGAAACTTTTGAGTTTAAAAATATTTTAGTTCCAAGATTTAATATGATAGATGTTTTTAAAGAAAAAATTGATAGAGAAATTCAAAATGCAAAACAAGGAAAGAAAGCACATTTAATATTTAAAATGAATGGTATTGGAGATAAAGAAATTATTGATTACTTATACCATACTTCATCTCAAAATGTTGATATCGAACTAATTGTAAGAGGGATTTGCAAACTAAAACCAAGAATGTCATACAGTAGAAACATAAAAATCACAAGAATTGTTGACAGATATTTAGAACACTCACGAATTTATGCTTTTTATAATTTAGGAGAATGGGAAGTGTATATTTCCTCTTCAGATTTACTTACTAGAAATTTGAGGAGAAGGGTAGAAATGCTAGTTCCTATTTATGATAAAGAATTAATTAATGAGATTATTGACATTCTTCATATTCAATTAAGAGATAATACAAAAGCAAAATTCTTAGATGAAAATATTAATAATATAAAGAAAGAAAGAAAAAATAATTCAAAAAAATATAGAGCACAAATAAATACCTATACTTATCTTAAAGAAAAATAATATCATTCTATTTTCCTAATAAAACCTACTATTCCCATAGCATCTAATTCTTTATTAAGAACATTTTCTTTTTTAAATCTAATAGATACTTTATACAAAGCAGACTTCATACAAATAAAATCAAAGTAACGTTGATTTTTTCCATTAACATATGTGCTCACGAGTGGATTATCTTCAGAAATAGAATCGCAATACAATTTCATGGAAATCTTAGAAAGAGATTTACAACACATTGCAAACCTATATTCGGTATTTTTCAATAAATAAATGTCCCATTCTTTGCCATTAGAATCTTCTTTTACTTTTCTTTTTGGGTTGTTTACCTCAAAATCATTAAGAAATATAATACTATCGCCAAAAAATTGAGCACATTTAAAAACTTGGTTTCTATCTTCGCATTGAGCAATGCTATTTGAAGGCAATAAAATTATTGCTATTAATATACTTAAAATTATTTTTTTCAATCTCTTAGGTTAAATAAGATACCAAATATACAAAAAAAAATAAAAAATTAAAGGTACAAGAGAATTTTTTAGCTAAGAACAGGTGTTTACAAATGTAACAGGAGGGAGATTTGCTCAATTTTAATGTTATTAAAAATATTGTAATAGTATTTTAAAAGCTGATAATCAGTTATTTATAGAATTTTTGCAAAGTATAGCTTTAACTTATTTATGACGAATAAAAAAAAACATTGAAATTTAATAATTAATTTGAATTAATTCATTATAATCCAGCTAAATATAGTAATTATATAATTAAGTAGTTCATAGGCATTATTGTTTATCTCCTGCAAAAAATAAACTATATGGAATCGTCATACAGTTACATTATTATACATATCCTACTAATATATTAAATATTAGAATTTTACACATGTTTACAAAAGTAAACGTACGTAAAAAATCGGAAGAAACCGTTGTTTACAAATGTGATAAGGTAAATTTTATGAAAATTTAATAATTATTAAAATATTTATTTTATATTTGAACTTATTAATAGAAAGGGGGTTGTTGCTGTTACATTTGTAACAGGGTAAAAATAGAACCTTTTGACAATTCAAATATTTACATTTGTAACACTCATGAAAGATAGAATAAAAAAAATTGTAGAAACTGAAAATATTTCATTTAGTAAATTTGCTGAAATATTAGATTTTCAACGCTCGGGGATTTCGCATATAGTTAATGGCAGAAATAAACCAAGTTTAGAAATAGTTCAAAAGATTTTAGAAAATTTTGATTATATAAATTCTGAATGGCTTCTATTTGGCAGAGGTCCAATGAAAAAAGATAATTTTATAGAAAAACAAGGAGATCTTTTTTCTGATAATCATATATCTGAGTCAAATAAAATTAAAGAAAGTAGTGACGAAAAAAATAAAGATAACTCACTTTCTAATGAAATATTAGAAAAATCATCTGAAAAAATTGATATAAAGTCTTCTGAGGAGCTTAATATTTCAATCAAAGAAGTCGAAAAAATTGTTATATTTTATTCTGATAAATCTTTTGGAGAATATAAACCGGAATAA
>CAMZKV010000108.1 GCA_947311445.1 uncultured Chlorobiota bacterium
ATTAGTATTATTTGGGGTTTATTTTTCATAATATTACACTACTCGGAATATTAACAACTCTATCTGCCAACCATTCTGAATTTTCAATATTTTCAACTTGACAATTTTTAAACATTTCTAATCTGTTCATTAATTCCCAAACAGGGCGAGTCATTACGCCGTTTTCGTTTGTAAATTTAAGAAAATTATTGCGTTCTTCTTTATCTTTCAATAAAATAAAATTTAGCCAATAGTTTGATTTTGAATTTTGAGGCTCTGTAACAAATTGAATATCTGTATTTATAAAGAAAATTTTATATTTTTCGGCAAGTTGTCTTTTCTTTTCAATAAAAATTGGAAGTTGTTCTAATTGTGCAAGACCGAGTGCAGCATTGATATTTGGCAAACGATAATTATATCCGATATAATTATGAACATATTCCCATTTATGGGGCACTTTAGCTTGTGTTGTAAGGTGTTTCGCTCTTTTTGCAAGAGCATCGTCATTTGTTAAAATCATTCCTCCGCCACCGGTTGTTATGGTTTTATTTCCGTTAAAACTTAAAGTTCCAAATTTCCCAAAAGTTCCGGTATGCTGCTCTTTATAATAACTTCCTAAACTTTCGGCGGCATCTTCTATAAGAGTGATATTATAACGGTCGCAGATAGATTTAATTTTATCAATTCTTGCAGGATGTCCAAAAGTGTGCATCGGAATGCAAGCTTTTATTATTCTTTTTGTCTTTTTATTATGGCAAAAGCCCAAATCATCAAGATATGTATTTTCAGATAAAAATTCTTCCAATTTTTGGGGAGATAAACCAAGAGTATCTTTGTCAACATCAATAAAAACAGGCATTGCCCCCGTGTATGAAATTGCATTTGCTGTTGCAATGAAAGTTAAGGGCTGTGTTATAACTTCGTCATTTGCTTTTACATCGGATAAAATTAAAGCAATGTGTAATGCTGCAGTGCCGTTTACACAAGCAATGGCATGTTTTGCTCCTGTAAATTTTGCAATATTTTCTTCAAATAAATCAACAAATCTTCCTACACTTGAAACAAATGTGCTGTCGATACATTCGTTGAGATATTTTTTTTCATTTCCAATAAAACGAGGCTCGTGCAGAGGAATAAATTCGTTGGTTTTATACAGTTCCTTTACAAATTTTGTGAAATTGCTATACATTGTAAATGTCTATTTTATATTTTTTGAGATTTTGGGGTTTTGTAAACCAAGCTATAGTTTCTTTTAAGCCTTCTTCTATTGAATATTTAGGGAAAAAACCGGTAAGTGATTTTATCAATGTATTATCACCCCAAAGTCTGAAAACTTCTGATTTTTCAGGACGTAGGCGTTGCTCGTCTGTTATAAATTCAACATCGGACTTCATTATTTTTTTGATTAATTCTAATGTATCATTCATAGAAATTTCAAAATTTGAAGCAATGTTAATTTCTTTTCCGATTGTTGTATCATTTTTTGCTAAACCAATAAAACCTTCGCAAGTATCTTTTACAAAATTAAAATCACGCGTAGGACTTAAATCTCCGAGTTTGATTTGTTTTTTGCCTGCTGCAATTTGTGATATAATTGTCGGAATAATTGCTCTTGCCGATTGCCGTGGTCCGTAAGTATTAAAAGGACGTGCAATTGTTACCGGTAAGCCGAAAGCATTATAAAAACTCATTGCCATTGCATCTGCTCCAATTTTACTTGCAGAATAGGGAGATTGTGCCTGTTTAGGGTGTTTTTCGTCAATTGGCACATATTGTGCTGTCCCGTAAACTTCTGATGTTGAGGTGTGTATTACTCTTGAAACATTGTTTTCCTTAGCAGCTTGGCAAATATTTAAAGTTCCTTTTACATTTGTATCAACATAGCTGCCGGGAGCAATATAAGAATATGGAATGGCGATAAGTGCGGCAAGGTGAAAAATAATATCAATTTCTTTTGTTATTTCTTTGCAAAAATGTGGGTCGCGAACATCTCCCGAAACAACTTCAAGATTTTTGTTTTTCGGAATATCTTCCAACCAACCCCAAGAGTTAAATGAATTATATTGAGATAAGGCTTTTACATTGCAGCCGTTTTCCAGAAGCATCTCTGTTAGATGTGAACCGATAAAACCGTCAGCCCCGGTTACAAGTATTCTTTTGTTTGATAAATTCATTGTTCAATGTTATATTTCAATTATTCTGTCAACACCCTTAAGAGAAGTTTCTCGGTGGGCGATAATAATTATTGTTAAGCCTTCTTTTGAAAGTTTGTTTATTGAATCTGTTATTTCAATTTCTGTTTGAGGGTCAAGAGCAGAAGTTGCTTCATCGAAAAATAAGACTTCTGAATTAAAGTATAGTGCACGAGCAATTCCTGCGCGTTGTTTTTGCCCTCCGGAAAGCTGTGTGCCTCTTTCTCCTACTTTTGTATTTTAGCCCTCAGGCAAAGAATCAATAAAATCTTTTAAACTTGCTTGTTCAATAACCGTCTCTAAGCTTTCAAAATTAATATCTTTTTTTATTAATACCAAAAGCAATATTTTCAGCCAATGTTGCATCGAGTAAATACACATCTTGCTGAACATAGCCGATTATTTGTTGCCGGGTATTCTAGACGCAAAAACGGAATTTCTGCTCCGTATTGTGAGGCAATTCGAGCAATTTCATCCTCGTTTGTTGAAACAATTATGCGAGATATGCTTTTTGCATTTCGTGCTTGTTGTATGTATTAATCGAAAAGTACCCGGTTGTATTAATTGAAAAGTATCCGGTTTAGAATAACAAAAATACAATTAATATTTAAAAAACTAATTGTTATTTTTGTTTAAGTTCTTTTTTGCCTTTTTTAAAAAAAGGCAAAAAAGAACTTGGATCTCTGATTTTTACTCTCTCCCTATTTTTTATTTTTTCATCCATGCTTATTGAGCTTGACGAAGTGCTATTGTTTCTATTGTTTTGATATAAAATAATCGCCTATTTTTTTCTGTCCCTGCGTTCTATTCTTTTTTTTCTTACAAATGTTTTTATATGTCTATCTAATGTGTTTGTCGGAATATTCAGCTCTTTTGATAATATTTTTGCTTACCGTTGCTCCGGCACCGATTCCGGTGTTTGAACAATATTATTCTACATTAATTATTTCCCAATATCCTGTTTTTTTACTTCCTATACGCTTTATCACTTTATTGTCTTGCAAATACAACAGGTCTCTTTTTATCGTTTTTTCATTAACATTATATTTATTTGCTAATTCTGCTTGTATCATATGTTTGTCAGCACTAATATCATTAATTATTTTCTTTTGCCTTTCATTTAAAGGGACATTTAAAGGGACATTTTTTTCTTTAAATACTTTCAAGGGTACAGTGGTAATAAATATATCGTCTTCAATAAACTCATTTTTATTAACATTAGAGTACAGTTTATTATATCTAAAAACATTTTGCACTCCGGTTCCTAACTCTTCCGAGCGTCCCATTTGAGTAAAAATTTGTGCAATATGCGGATTTTTAGGAAAGGATTCAAAATTTCCCGGCTTCAATTTGCCCCAATTATGGGGTTTGTTTGCATTTTTACACACTACTTTATCTTTATAAATGACAAAACTTGTCGGGAAGGCATTGGTATATTCTCTATGTATCAGAATATTTGCTGCTATTTCTCTAAATATTTTTTCTCTTAACGAAATACGTTGGTCGCCTTGAAGATAAAACTTATACTTTTATTTTTTAATACAATTAATGAAATTTAACAACTAAAGCTACCATTCTTAAGAATAATGAAATTGAAAAATTATTATTATCATGGCAAGTTTAAATGTGGCACAATTTAAACTGAATTAAGAATTTTTACAAAGAGAGAGTTTGCTCTAACTTGTTTATAATTATTAGAACATAGTCGTCTGACTAATTTCTATATTTACCGAATAAGAAAAATATTCCTTAATATTAAATACTGAAACCCAACAAATAAAAAAACAACTTATGCTATCCCAGAAAAGCCCATAAAAGCAAGAGCTAAAAGCCCTGCTGTTACAAAAGCAATAGGAACTCCTTTCATTCCTTTGGGAATGTTGGCTAAATCCATGTGTTCTCTTAATCCTGCAAATAAAACCAAAGCCAAACCAAAACCAATTGCTGAAGCTATTGCAAAAACAGTAGATTGCATAAGGTCAAAACCGTAATCCGGTCTTACTGCAAGAATTGCAACACCAAGAACAGCACAGTTTGTTGTAATTAGAGGTAAGAAAATTCCAAGAGCTTGAAACAATGCTGGACTTACTTTTTTTAGTATTATTTCTACTAACTGTACTAATGATGCAATTACTAAAATAAATGTGATGGTTTGCATATATTGAATTTCAAAAACATCAAGAACGTATTTTTGAAGTAAAAATGTTACAATAGTTGCTACTGTCATTACGAAAATTACGGCACCTGTCATTCCCACAGCAGTTTCAACTTGCTTTGAGACTCCAAAGAACGGGCAAATACCTAAAAATTGTGCTAAAACAACATTGTTTACAAAAATTGCAGATATAATTATTAATATATATTCCATAACTATGTTTTTTTAAGACTGTTTTGTAAGTTTATTTAATAATGCAATAATAAAACCAAGTGCTATAAATCCTCCGGGAGCTAATACGAAAACTAATGCACCATCGCCAGGATAAATTTTAAAATTAAAAAAAGATCCACTGCCAAGTATTTCTCTAACCACTCCAAGTATTGTTAATGCCATTGCAAAACCAAGCCCCATACCTAAACCATCAATTGCAGAATCTAAAACATTGTTTTTTGAAGCAAAAGCCTCGGCTCTCCCTAAAATTAGGCAATTTACAACAATTAGAGGAATAAAAAGACCTAAAACTTCAAATAAATTTGGCAAATATGCTTGCATTAATAGCTCTACAACAGTAACAAAAGAGGCAATAATTACAATAAATGCAGGAATTCTAACTTTATCCGGAATTTGGTTTTTTACGAGAGCTACAACAATATTTGATAAAACTAAAACAAATGTTGTTGCCAAGCCCATTCCTAAACCGTTAAGTGCAGATGTTGTTGTTCCCAATGTTGGACATAATCCTAGAAGCATAACAAAAACGGCATTTTCTTTAAAAAATCCTTTTGTGAATATATTTAATTTGCTCATATTTTATAGTGTTATAGGCTTTTGGTATTATAGCTTGATAGGATTCTTTTCAAAACACAACTTTCTATCATACCAAAACTAATTATTATTATTATTTTTCAATTTTTTTAAATGCAATATATGCTCTTTCACAAGCATTGCAAAAGGCTCTTGAGCTAATAGTTGCAGCTGTAATTGCATCTATTGTTCCCTGGTCTTTTTTAACTTCTATTAGGATCCCGTCTCCATCAATATCTTTAATATTTGGCACATCTAAACCTGTAAATTGCTCACTCCAGTTTGATTTGCTTTTTTGCATTTTATCACCCAAACCGGGTGTTTCTTTATGTTCAAGAACTGATGTTTTATAAATTTTTCCATCAGGAGTGAAACCAACCATAATCCAAAATGTTCCGCTAAAACCTTTGCTGGTATTTGCTTTTATTGCATATCCCGAAAACTCTTCTCCTTTTTTAGTTGGGTAACACTCTAAACTATCGCCTTCTGCCAAAGCAATTTTAAACATATTATTAATTGGACTGTAAACCGTATCAAATTCCGGGACAACTAAGCCTATTGCTTTTTTCTTTTTCTCGAGTTTTGCTTTTGCAATTGGTTCTTTTGTTGCTTGATATACAAATGCTAGAATTGTTGCAGCAATTGTTGATACTATAAACAACACAACAACCATATTTATAAATGAACTTTTCTTTTTAGATGCCATTTTTTTTATTAATTATTTTTGATTTAATATTTTATCTTAAAAAAAATTTATTTGTTTAAGATGTTATTTGTTTATGATTTTGCATTGATTAGCGACAAATAAATAAGCAAATAAACGGTTAAACAAAATACTATAAATGAAACTACAAATCACTGAGTATATTTATTTAAGCTTTATTGCTTTCTAATATATATTATTTTTCTTTAATTGTTTCACCAAAACGTTTTGGTTTCATATACATATTAATAATTGGAACTGTTGCATTCATTAAAAGAATTGCAAAAGAAACCCCTTCAGGAAATGCTCCCCATATTCTTATAACAATAGTTAAAATTCCTATTCCTACTCCAAAAACAATTTGTCCTTTTTTGCTCATTGGAGATGTTACATAATCAGTTGCCATAAAAATTGCACTAAATAGCATTCCTCCTGAAAAAAGATGGAAAAATGGTATTATAAACTTTTCAGGATTAACCAACCAAAGTATTCTGGAAAATATAAACACAGTAGATAAAATTGAAATAGGAATATGCCAAGTAATTACTTTTCTCGCTAACATATATACAAAACCAGCAATTAGTGCAAAACCGGCTATTTCACCAATGGAACCTCCTACGGAACCTGTCAAAATTTCAAAATAATTAGGTATTCTGTCACTAAATACTTTCATGCTTTCTCCATTTCTCATCGCTTCTGACATTTGTCCAAGTAATGTAGGGCCAGTTACGACATCTGTATATCCTAAAAATTTTTCAGAAGCCGGGCTTGGTATTGGCCAACTAGTCATTTGTACAGGCCATGATATTAATAAAAAAACACGTCCAACCAATGCCGGGTTAAAAGGGTTATTTCCTAAGCCCCCAAAAGACATTTTTCCAATAACTATTGCAACAAAAACTCCTATTATAATTAACCAAATGGGAAGGTTACTGGGTAAGTTAAATGCTAATAACAAACCGGTTAATGCTGCCGAACCATCTCCTATTGTATTGCCAATTTTTAATATATACTTGCTTATTAAAAACTCAAAAACAATAGCAGATATTACTGCGGTTAAAGAAACAACGATTGCTCCCCAACCGTAAAACCATACGGATGCTATAAGTATAGGTATTAAAGCTATTATAACACCATACATTAGTTTTTCAACAGAATTTTTCCCTAATTGATGTGGTGATAATGAAACTATTAGTTTTAACATTGTCTATTTATTTTCTTTTTAGAAATTTTTTTATATATTACTTCATACTTTTTGCTCGCCTCATTGCTCCTACTTGGATTTTGCCTAATCTAATATAGTCTAGTAATGGTCTGTCTGACGGACAAGTATAACTGCAAGAACCACATTCAATACAATCCATTACATCCTCTTTTTCAGAACGTTCGTGCATTGCTTTTTCTGCCAAAGTCATTAATAAATAAGGTTCTAAGCCCATAGGACAAACTTCAATACATTTAGCACATCTTATACATGGTTTAACTTCCCTCCTTTTGGACTCTTCTTTGGGTAAAATTAAAATTCCTGATGTTCCTTTTGCAACTGGTACTTCAGTAGTATTTAGTGCTTTACCCATCATTGGCCCTCCGCCAATAATCTTACCTGTATCTTCAGGTAAACCTCCTGCAACATCTATTAAATTACTAATTGGTGTTCCAAAGCGAACCAAATAATTAGCTGGATTTTTTAAAGATTTCCCCGTAATTGTAACAACTCTTTCAAATAAAGGTTTATTTTTTTGCACTGCTTCATAAACAGCATAGGCAGTTCCTACATTATGTACAACAGCTCCAACAGAAATTGGTAATTCTCCGGAAGGAACTTCCCGATTAATAACAGATTTTATTAATTGTTTTTCTCCTCCTTGAGGATATTGAACTTTTAAAGGGACAACTTCAACACCAGAATAATCCTTAAGGAAACTATTTATATGTTCAATTGCATCTTCTTTGTTGTTTTCAATACCAATTATGGCCTTCTTAACATTCAAAGCTTTCATTAAAATTTTAATTCCAACAAGCATTTCTTCTGCTTTTTCAAGCATTAATCTATGGTCGGAAGTTAAATATGGTTCACATTCAACACCATTAATAATAAGCACTTCTGATTTCATTCCTTTTGGCGGCATTAACTTTATATGAGAAGGAAAAGTTGCCCCTCCTAAACCAACAATACCAGCCTCTTGAATTTTTTTTATAATTTCTTCAGAAGTTAAATCAAAATCTTTTTTTAATTCTTCACTACGATCTATTTTCTCATCCCATTCATCTCCTTCAACATTAATTATTATTGCCTGATGTCTATAGCCACTAGTATCCGTTACCAAATCTATTTTAAACACTTTACCTGAAACAGGAGAATGAATATTTGCCGAAACAAATCCCGATTGTTCTGCAATTAATTGTCCTGTTTTTACTATATCTCCTTTTTTGACTATTACCTTAGATGGTGCTCCAATATGTTGTGAAACAGGCACAGATACTTTTTTTGGTATCGGAAGACGCTCAACTTTTTTATCAGCTGAAAATTTATTCTCCGGAGGATGGATGCCTCCTTTTGCAAATGTTTTTAGCATCTTTTATTCAGTTTTATTATCTTTTTTTAGAATTTACTTTTGCAGTTTTTATTAAATCTATTTCTTTTATTTCAGTAAGTTTTGTTTTCTCCTCAATTGTTGGCTTTACTTTTCTTGCCGGAAAATTCACCTCCCAAATTGCACTTGTTGGGCAAACCACAACACATTTTCTGCACAAAACACATTTAATTGGATCAATATATGCAAGCACATTTTCAATTTTAATTGCATCGTATTTGCATTCTTTAAAACAAAGACCACAGCCAATACATGCAACTGAACAAGCTTTTTTAGAAGGTCCTGCTTTTTCATGACTTACACAGGAAACAAAAATTCTTTTGCTTTTTTTACCAACTGGTCTAAGTTCTATAATATCTTTGGGACAAGCCTCAACACATGCACCACAGGCAGTACACATATCTTCAATTATTACAGGAAGTTCAGTTTCCGGATCCATATACATGGCATCAAACCCACAAGCATCTACACATTCTCCAAGTCCGAGGCATCCATATTGACAAGCCGTTTCTCCTCCATACAAATTATGCTGAATTGTGCAATTTAAAGCCCCATCATATTCAGTATGTTTTTTTCTAAACTGGGTAGCTCCATTACATTTCATTACTGCTACCATTTTAGCTTTTTCACTAACTTTTTTTCCTAAAACTTTTGCAACTGCCATCATTGTTTCATTTCCTCCAACAGGGCAATCTAAATCTTCTAAATCATCAGCTTTTACGCATGCTTCGGCAAACGGACGACAGCCCGGGAAACCACAACCCCCGCAATTAGCTGATGGTAAAGCATCTTCAACCTCATCAATACGTGGGTCTTCAAAAACTTTAAACTTTTGAGATGCCCAATATAAAATTATCGCAGCAATTATTCCTACTGAACTTATTGTTATTATAGTTGCTATTACTACTCCGTTCATTATTAATAATTTATTTTTATATTATCGTTTTAATTAAATATATGCTTCATTGTTATTTGAAGAATAAACTAATGATTTTTTAATTGAAAATGAAAACGTTTTTTTTAACCTAGCTTTTGTAAGGTTTACAATTACATAATACGGTATTAAAACCCCTAATGCAGTAAGTCCTGATAACAATTCTCTTTGAGTTGCTTTCAACATAATAATCATTGTTAGTAACATTACCAAAAACGGATATAAATAGCCAATCAGCAAGGCCCTAAAACCTAATGATTGATTAAAAAACACCTCTACTTTTTCTCCTAATTTGTATTCATTGGGATTATTTACAAATACATCAATAATTTTTTCTTGAATATCTGAAACTGAACAACTTCCCTTTAAGTTACAAGATGCACAACTTGATTTGTTAATTATACTTACTTGCAATTCATTACCATTTATCTCTTTGACAACTCCTTTATGCTCTATTTTTTCAACTCTGTTCATTTGTAAATTATAAAAATACAAATTTAAGGAAATAAAACCTAGAAGATTGTGTTTTTCAACATAAATAAACTTGAATAATGTCATGTTTTTGTAATTTTTACAACAATTATTTATCGAAATTATATAAGACAAAAAATATAACTAATTTTGCATAAATTAAAATTTTATTTTTTTGAATATTTCGTCATACATAGCAAGAAGAATAACTTTTTCAAGAAGTGATAAAAAGAAATTATCTAAGTCTGTGCTTCGTATTGCAATTAGCGTTGTTGCCGTAGGAATGGCTGTTATGATAATTACTGTTTCAATTGTTACTGGTTTTAAAAATGAAATATACAATAAACTCATTGGTTTTCAGTCTCATATAAAAATATTAAATAGAGATATTAATGAAACTTTTGAATCTGTTCCAATTAATAAAAATCAGATTTTTTATCCTGATATAACAAAAATTGACGGTATTTCTCATATTCAAGAATTTGCAACTAAATTAGGAATAATAAAAACTAGATCGGAAGTTCATGGAGTTATTTTAAAAGGTGCTGGTGATGATTATAATTGGGAATTTCTCAAGAAAAATCTTGTTAAAGGAAGGGTTCCAAATGTTTCAGCAGATAAGAAAACTGCTGACTTGCTTATTTCAGATAAAACAGCTGACTTGCTAAATTATAAATTAGGCGATAAAGTTTTTATTTATTTTATTCAAGACCCACCAAAAGCACGAGCTTTTATAGTATCTGGAATATACAGTACAGGAATGGAAGAATTGGATAAAGCAAGTGTTTTTTGCGACATTAGGCATATTCAAAAAATTAATAATTGGAACGATAATCAAATTAGTGGTTTTGAAGTTTTCATTGATGATTTTAATGAGCTTGATAAAATGACAAAAATTGTTGAAGTCGAAGTATCAAGTATTATTTCTGATGATGGAACTATGTTGCAGGTTAGCAATTTTGTTGAAAATAATATGTTTATTATACAATGGTTGGAACTTTCAAATATCAATGTGAAGGTTATTTTGATATTAATGATTATTGTTGCTGTTTTGAGTATGGTTGCCGCATTATTTACAATAATTTTAGAAAGAACAAATATGATTGGAGTACTGAAAGCAATGGGAGCAAACAGTGCTAGTGTTACAAAAATTTTTATTTATAATGGAGCTTTCCTAATAGCAAAAGGTCTGTTATTTGGAAATATTATAGGTCTTTTAATACTTTTTATTATTGATTATTTTAAACCTATTCCTTTAGACCCTAAATTGTATTATGTAGATAGTGTCCCTGTTGAATTTAATTTCTTTCATATTTTATTACTTAATATTGGGACTATGATTGTTAGCACTTTAGTTCTTATAATTCCTGCTCTTTTAGCATCTAAAATTAGTCCTGCTAAAACTATAAATTTTAAATAATTTTTAATTTTACTTTTCAAAACAATAGAATGAATTTTGATACCATCGAGGATATATTAACTCTTGAACTTAAAAAAGAACTTCCGGGTTTAAAGTCTCAATCAAAAATGATAGCAAAAGGAAGGGGTGATTTTTTAAGTTTAAAAAAGCTTAAACGAACTAAAAAAAGTGCAGTTTTAGTTTTATTGTATAAAGAAAAGAATCAGATTTTTATTATTTTTATTAAACGTGCAGAGGATGGAGGAAGGCATTCTGGACAAATTGCTTTTCCAGGAGGGAAAGTTGAAGAATTTGATAAAAACTTTATAGAAACTGCATTGCGAGAAACAGAAGAAGAAATTGGCGTTAGTAAAAAAAACATTAAAGTTTTAGGGAAGCTAACGTCTCTTTTTATTCCTGTTAGTAACTATGACGTTCAGCCAATTGTTGGAATTTTAAATAAAAAACCTAAATTTAAAAAAAACATCTTAGAAGTTGCTGAAATTTATTGTGTAAATCTCATTGATTTAATTAATGCAAAAGTTATAAATAAAACTTTTAAAATTCATAATATTGAAATTTCTGCTCCTTTTTATATCCTTAATAAAATTGAAATATGGGGTGCAACAGCAATGGTAGTGAGTGAATTTATTGAAATAATATCAAAAATAAATGGCAAAAAACAAGCATAAACGATTTGCAGAAAATAAAACTTTTAATCATCTTTTTCAGCCTTCTGTTCAAGAAATGTATGAAGGAGAATTTAAATTAAAAGGAAAATGGAATTCTGATTATTTTAAAAACAACAATCCTATCATTTTGGAAGTTGGTTGTGGAAAAGGAGAATATACAACCGCTCTTGCAGAAAAAAATATTAACAGGAACTATATTGGTATAGACTACAAAGGTCCCCGATTATGGACAGGAAGTAAAATTGTTCAAGAAAAGGGAATGAAAAATGTTGCTTTTATTAGAAATAAGGTTGAATTTTTAGAGTCATTTTTTGAAAAAGATGAAATCTCTGAAATTTGGATAACTTTTCCCGACCCTCAACCAAAAAAAATAAAAAAAAGATTAACATCGGCAAGGTTTCTTGAAATTTATTTCAACATATTAAAAAATAACAGCCCTATAAACCTAAAAACAGATTCTGTTTTAATGCATGAATTTACAAAAGAAATTATTGAACTTAATAATCTTAAAACAAAATATTCAACCGATAATTTGTATGGAACCAAAATAAATAATGAGCTAACACAGATTAAAACTTATTATGAAAAACAGTTTTTGGAAAAAGGTATGAACATTACATATATTAAGTTTTATTTAGATAAAAAACCTCCATTTATTAATCCGGAGAAAAAACAACAATAAAAACACAATTCTTTACACCAAAAGGCAATTTTATAAATAGAAGATTTTTAATTAAAGCTAATTTTTGCAAATTTTATAAGATCCTTTCAGATTCTATATCCTCTTTTTTTACCTTCTTTTATCATAAAACTAAAGGCCTCATCATAGTTGTTTTGAATAATTCCATCTAAAATTGCTTCACGTATGGCATCTTTAATATTCCCAATTTCTTTTGATGGTTTCAAATTAAATGTTTTCATAATAATTTCACCTGTAATAGGAGGTTGCCAATTTCTTATTTTATCTTTTTCTTCAACGTCTTTTAATTTTCCTTTAACACTTTCAAGATTTATTAAAAATTGCTTAACTTTTCTTTCGTTTTTTGACGTTATATCAGCTTTTGCCAAAGTCATTAAATCTTCGGTATCATCACCAGCTTCAAAAAGGAGCCTTCTTACTGCCGAATCTGTTACTTCGGTTTTAACTAGTGCAATAGGTCTTAAATGGAGGAGCACAAGTTTTTGGACATAAATCATTTTTTCATTCATTGGGAGTCGCATTTTTTTGAAAATTTGCGGAATCATTTTTTTTCCTACAAATTCATGCGAATGAAAAGTCCAGCCATGTTTAGAAAACCTTTTTGTTGCTGGTTTTGCAATGTCATGAAAAATTGCTGCCCACCGCAACCAAAGGTTATTTGTGTGTTTAGAAATATTATCTAAAACCTGTAAAGTGTGAAGAAAATTATCTTTATGACTCATTCCATCAATTGTTTCAACACCTTTTAGGTTTGTTAATTCCGGAAAAATAATATCTAAAAGTTCTGTTTTGTCCAAAATTTTAAAACCTTTTGACGGCTTTTCTGAGAGAATAATTTTATTTAATTCATCGGTTATTCTTTCTTGTGAAATAATTTTTATTCTTTCTTTATTTTGTTGTATGGCTTTTAAAGTTAAAGGAAAAATTTCAAAATTTAATTGACAAGCAAAACGTATGGCTCTCATCATTCGTAATGGGTCGTCGGAAAATGTAATGTTTGGGTCAAGCGGTGTTCTAATGACCTCGTTTTCAATGTCTTGCATGCCTCCAAAAGGATCTGTGAGTTCTCCAAAGTTTTTAGGATTTAAACTTATTGCAAGTGCATTTATAGTTAAGTCTCTTCTGTTTTGATCGTCTTTAATAGTTCCTTTTTCAACTGCAGGTTTTCGTGAATTTGAAGAGTAAGATTCTTTTCTTGCTCCAACAAATTCATATTCAAAATCTTCGTATTTAAACATTGCTGTTCCAAACTTTTTAAATACTGTAACTTTTGGTTTCCCTTTTAATTGTTCTGCTACTTTTTTTGCAAGATGAATTCCATTTCCAACAACAACAAAATCAATATCTTTTGAAGGGCGTTTCATAATTAAATCTCGTACATATCCTCCAATTACAAAAACTTGGAGGTTTTCTTTTTCTGCAATATCTTTAATGATATGAAATATCTTATTTTTTAAGTGCTTTTTCATAATATCTCGCAAAGGAATAAAAAAATAAGGAATTTATATGTTTTTGAAAACAATTACACTAAGCAAAACACATAATTTATTAAAAGTTTTTATGCAATAAATAGTGTTAAGTTTGAACATTTCACAATAACACTAATTTTTTATGGATAAAGAAAAAACATAAAAAAAAGTTTACAAAATATTTTGTAAACTCTTTTTTTTATTAAAAAGATTCAATTATTTTAATTTAATTGCCTGTCCAACCCAATCATCTCTTTTAATTCTGCCAGGAAAAAACTCAATTGCATCATTTACCTTATCTTTATCATCATCATTAAAATTCGCAATTTGTTTAAATGTATATATCCCAAGAGCATTTAGTTTTTTCTCAATAAAAGGCCCAATTCCTTTAATTATTTGTAAGTTATCTTTTTGTCCTGCATCTACAATTCCTATTCTGTCAAAATCAATATTCTTTGCTTTATCTTTTACTCTTTGAAGTGCAGCGTCTTGTTTAGAAACAGGTTTGTCAGATACTTCATTTTTTACTTTTTTAATCGCAGGTTTTATCTCTTCTTTAACAGCAGACTCTTTGTATTTATCTAAATTATTATTGCATATTGACAATAGCTTTTTTAACCGTTCAACTTCAGCCTCTAGTTTTTTTCTTTCTGCCTGGCAATCAATTAGTTTGCCATCTAATTCATTAAAGTCTGCTTGTAATCTATTGTTTTTAATTTCTAAAGCTGTATTATAATCCTCAAGTACTTTAATTTTACTTTTTCGTAATAACCAGCCAATTAAAAAACCTAAAATTGCTGCAATTATCAGCATTACTAATATTTCTAAAATATGTCCACCCATGGTTTGTAAATTTTATTAATTTATTAATTTAATTACTACTCTTCTGTTTTTGTTTCTTCCTGCTTCTGTATTGTTAGATGCTATCGGATTTTTTTCTCCTTGTGATTTCACAATAAAATGCTTACCGGAAATTCCAACTTCCGTCAATTTATTTTTTATAAAAAGTGCTCTTTTTTTTCCAAAAAAAATATTCGTTTCTGCAGACCCAGTATTGTCAGTATAACCTATTATTTCAATTTTTTGATTAGGATTTTCACTTAAGTATAATTTAAGATTATTAGCAAAATCAACAAAGTCAGATTTTATATTGTTGTTTGTGTTTGAGTTTTTAGGGAAATCATAGACAGTATAACCAGTGGTTATTTTTTCTTTTAATTCTTCAATAATTTCTTTTTTACTTTTTTCAGCAACTTCTTCGGCAACAATTTCTTTTTTTTCTATATTCTCTGTTTCCGGTTTTTGTGTTTCATAAATAACTGTTGCCGTATTTTTTTCACAATCTTTTTTTATTTTACAAACATAATAGTATGTTGAACCTCCCATCCACAACATCAAAACAACGGCAAAAAATCCTGAAGTAAATTTCATATTATAAAAATTTTTAAATTATTACACAATATTAAAAATAAATTTGCAAAATTAAAAATTTTTTTAACGCTTGATTAACAGGTTATAAAACATATGGTCGTTTAATTATTTTACTCTTTTTTATTAAAAGAAACTAATTCTTTTTTAAAATGAAAAATCTCATTTATTGTAAGTTCTTTTCTAAGAAGGTCGTCTAACGAAAGTTTAAAATAATCAGCAATTTTTATAACTGTATCAATCTTTGCCTCTGCCCTACCTTCCTCGTACGAACCAAGAGCTGTTCTTTTAAGATTAAAAAGATGAGCAAACTCAGATTGTGTCATTTTCTTTGAGATTCTAATTTTTCTAATATTTTTGCCGAAATATGACATTTGTATAGTTCATCAGTATTTTGTGTCTGAAAAATAACAAATGTATAAAAAATCAGTTTAATTATTATATTTGAACTCCTTTTTTGTAGAAAGAAAATTACATATTTTAAAATTCCAATATAAATGTTAAAATTTCAACACACTATATATATTTTAGTACTTTTTCAAATTTATTCTTTTTCACAGAATAATACAGGGAATGATATTAGACTTGCACATGAATATTACAGAAGTAAGGATTATGATAAAGCAGAAGTTCTTTTTAAAAAAGTTTTTGAAAAGACAAATGCAAAAATTTATTTTACATACTATGCTAATTGTTTGATTGAACAAAGCAAATTTGAAATTGCAGAAAAAGAAATTAAAAAACAAATTAGAAAGCACAGAAACGACCCTTCGTATAATGTAGATTTAGGTTATTTATACAAAAAAAAAGGCAATGATGTAAATTCAAAAAAGTTTTACGAAAAGGCTCTAAAGAAACTTCAATATAAACCTTCTCAAATTCGAGGACTTGCATATGTATTTATGCAAAGAAAAGAGTATTCTTACGCAGAGAAAACGTATATTGAAGGCAGAAAAAAAGGAGTTGATAAGTTTAGAAGTGAATTAGCAAATTTATATGCAGTTCAAAGAAAGTATGATAAAATGATAAATGAATATCTTGATTTTCTACAGGAAGCAAGAAGCAATTTGTCAATTGTACAAAACAGAATGCAATATTTCATGAAAAAGGATGTTGACAATGATTTTTCTGATTTATTGAGGGTTGCACTATTAAAAAGAGTTCAAAAACCCAATTCAAATTTTGTTTATGCAAGAATGTTAGTTTGGTTTTTTATGCAAAGAAGGGAATTCGATAAAGCATTATTTCAAGAAAAAGCCATAGATAAAAGGCTGCTGTTTTACGGAAAGAAAGTTCTGGTTTTAGCAGAAACTGCCATTGAAAATAACGATTTAGAAACTGCATCAAACGCATATAAATATATTATCAACTTAGGAAAGAACAAGCCCTACTATCAAAAAGCAAAATTAGGGCTCTTGGATGTAGAGTTTTTAAAAACTAAAAAAGGGCTTATAAAAACAGATGAAAAACTTTTAAATTTAGAAAAAGAATTTCTTTCTGCCCTGAATAGCTTTGGTGTAAATTCAAATACAATTAAAACAATAATAAATTTGGCACATTTACAAACGTTTTATTTAAATAAAGCTAATGCTGCTGAAAAACTATTAACAAATGCTATTAATTTAAAAAATTTAGATTCAAAATTATCAACAATCTGCAAAATAGAACTTGGAGACGTTTTAGTTTTTGAAAATGATTTAGATTATGCAGCATTGATATATGGCCAGGCTGAAAAAGCAAATAAAGGAAATTTATATGGAGATAAAGCAAAATTAAAAAAAGCAAAATTAGCATACTATGCCAATAATTTTAGATGGGCAAAAGCTCAGTTTGATGCACTTAAAACAAGTACTTCTAAACCCGTATCTAATGACGCATTACTCTATTCAATTCGTATCAGTGAAAACACAGAAGACGATTCATTACAAACGTCATTAAAAGCATTTGCAAAAGCGGAGCTCTTTGTTTTTAGACACAAGAACGATTCCGCTCTTTATATTTTAAATACTTTAATTATTGCAAATCCTAATCATCAAATTGTTGATGATGCATATCTCTTAAAAGCAGAAATATATGAATCTAAAAATAATTTTGTAAAAGCAGAAGAAAATTATAAAAAAATTATTGATGATTACTCTTGGGGTATTTTAGCTGATTTGGCAATGTTTAAGCTAGGTTTAATGTATGAAGAAAAATTATTAAAGAAACAACAAGCAGCAGAATGTTATAAAAAACTTATGTTAGAGTACCCAAGCAGTATTCGTGTTACAGAAGCCCGCAGGAGATATAGAAAAATAAGAGAAGGCTCATAAAACACAATAATTAGCTTTTGCCAATAAAGATATCGTATCAGTTAAATATGCAAAAGCATCTACACAGTAATTCTCTGACACACAGCAAATTAAAATTTTTCATTACAACTGTACATACAATAAGTCATAATTTATGAGCAAGTACTAATTAATTGAATTTAAAATTTGTGTGATATTTAAAGATAATTTCACACTTTTGCAGAAATATTATTTATTACTTAAATTATACAATTATTTAATGATACAATTGTTTACAACAAAAGCTAAGTTTTATTAGTATAATCTATTGTTGGTTAAGGTTTTATTATAATACATTATACAATTAAACAATTTCATAATTGTACCATTAATTAAAAAAAAATACAATGATGACATCAAGCGAAATAAGACAATCGTTCATAGATTTTTTCAAATCGAAACAACATAAAATAGTGCCTTCTGCACCAATGGTAATTAAAGACGACCCAACTTTAATGTTTACAAATGCAGGAATGAACCAATTTAAAGAAATTTTTCTTGGCGAAAAAAAAACAGATGTTACACGAATTGCTGATAGCCAAAAATGTTTACGTGTTTCAGGTAAACATAATGATTTAGAGGAAGTTGGACATGATACATACCACCACACAATGTTTGAAATGTTGGGCAATTGGTCTTTTGGAGATTACTTTAAAAAAGAAGCAATTGATTGGGCTTGGGAATATTTAGTTGATGTTCTTAAAATTGATAAAAACAATTTATACGCAACAGTTTTTGAAGGCTCAAAAGAAGATGGAACTGAGGCAGACGAAGAAGCAAAAAGTTTTTGGAAACAATACTTGCCCGAAAGTCAAATTCTATACGGAAATAAAAAAGATAATTTTTGGGAAATGGGTGCAACAGGTCCCTGTGGACCTTGCTCCGAAATTCATATTGATTTAAGAAGCGAAGAAGAAAAAGCTAAAATACCGGGTGTTGAATTAGTAAATAAAGACCACCATCTTGTTATTGAAATTTGGAACTTAGTTTTTATTCAATATAACAGAAAAAAAAGTGGAGAATTAGAAAATTTGCCCGCAAAACACGTAGATACAGGAATGGGATTTGAAAGACTTTGCATGGTAGTGCAAAACAAAAAATCTAATTACGACACAGATATTTTTCAACCAATAATAAAAAAGATTGCAGAAATAAGTGGCAAAACTTATGGCAAAAATCATGAAGTTGATATTGCAATGCGTGTAATTGCCGACCATCTTCGTGCAGTTTCTTTTTCAATTACAGATGGACAACTACCATCAAACACAGGTGCAGGATATGTTATTCGTAGAATTTTGCGTCGTGCAGTTCGCTACGGATATACTTTTCTTAACATGAAGGAACCTTTTATAAACCAATTACTTGAAAGTTTAATTGATGTAATGGGAGATGCTTTTACAGAACTTAAAAAACAAAAAGAAATTATTACAAAAGTTATTTTTGAAGAAGAAACTTCATTTTTAAGAACTCTTGAAAAAGGCATCCGATTATTAGATAAAATAATTGACACCGAAAAGAAAAATAATCAAAAAGTTGTAGAAGGTGTTGCAGTTTTTCTTCTTTATGATACTTATGGATTTCCTTATGATTTAACAGAACTTATTTTAAAAGAACAAGGATTGTCCATTAATAAAGAAGGCTTTGACGAAGCTATGAGTTTGCAAAAAATGAAATCGAAAGATGCTGCAATTGAAGAAAAAGATGACTGGATAACTCTTTTGGAAGATGATGTTGAAGAATTTATTGGTTACGACAGAACTGAAACAAAAGTAAAAATTACCAGATACAGAAAAGTAAATATTAAAGGAAAAGATTTGTATCATTTAATTTTCAATTTCACTCCTTTTTATGCCGAAAGTGGAGGGCAAGTAGGCGATAAAGGTTATATTGAAGCAAATGGAAAAAAAACTGTAATAATTGATACCCAAAAAGAACATAATGTAATTATTCATATTGCAAAAGAACTTCCGGAAGATTTAAATACAGAATTTAAAGCTGTTGTAAGTTTAGAAAAAAGAAAATTAACAACGGCAAACCACACTGCTACTCATTTGATGCACAAAGTGTTAAGAGATTTGTTGGGAAACCATGTAGAGCAAAAAGGTTCACTGGTTGACCCTGAGCATTTGCGTTTTGATTTTTCTCATTTCCAAAAAATGACAGATGAAGAGATACTAAAAGTAGAAAAAGCTGTAAATAAACAAATTCGTGCAAATATAAGTTTAGAAGAAAAGAGAGCCGTTCCAATGGCAGATGCTGTAAAATTGGGGGCAACTGCTTTGTTTGGTGAAAAATATGGCGATTTAGTTCGTGTAATTAAGTTTGATGATTCTATTGAACTTTGCGGAGGAACACATGTTGGAGCAACCGGCGAAATAGGTTTCTTTAAAATATTATCAGAAAGTGCAATTGCGGCTGGTATCCGAAGGATTGAGGCAGTAACTTCTGTTGAAGCAGAAAAATATATTTATAAAAAACTACAACTTATTGATGATATTCATGCGTCTTTTCCAAAATCTAAAAATTTAAAAATGAGTGTTGAAAACACACTTGAAGAAAATAAAGAACTAAAAAAACAAGTTGCTGAATTTGAGAAAGAAAAAGTTAAGATGTTAAAACAGCAACTAAAAAATAAAGTTAAAGAAATTAGTGGCATAAATGTTATTGCAGAAAAACTTGATGTTAGTAATGCAGCACAAATAAAAGATATTGCATTTCAACTAAAAGGCGAAATTGATAATTTGTTTTTTGTTGCGGGGGCAGAGATTAATGGCAAAGTTAATTTAACAATCATAATTTCCGATAACTTGGTGAAAAACAAAGGATTAAATGCCGGACAAATAATAAGAGAAATTGCAAAAGAAGTTAAAGGTGGAGGTGGCGGACAGCCTGCTTTTGCAAGTGCAGGAGGCTCTGATGCTTCCGGAATTGATAGGGCTTTGAATTTGGCTGTTGGGTTTGTGAAATAAAATTAGTAAGTTTGATTAAAAATATAATCCATGAAGAAAATAATAATACTTATAAGCATACTATTTTCATACTTTGTAAATTTCTCACAAGGATCAATAAAAATTTATACAGAGTTAAAAGAAGAAACTGCACAATTTATGGTGTGGCTAAATGAAGAA
>CAMZKV010000109.1 GCA_947311445.1 uncultured Chlorobiota bacterium
ACACCTGCCAGATGTTGTACAGCTCCCGAAATACCTATTGCAATGTACAAGTTAGGTGCAACAACTTTTCCTGTTTGTCCTACATGCTCATCGTGTCCTCTCCATCCTAAATCACTTACTGGACGTGAGCAACTTATTCCTGCTCCCATAATTTCGGCCATTTCTTCAATCATTCCCCAGTTTTCAGCAGCTTTTAAACCTCTTCCGGCAGAAACAAGAATATCTGCGTCAGTAACAGAAAGTTTTCCTGTACTTTTAACAACTTCAATAGGTTTTACTGCATAAGCTCCTTTTGGAATTTCTGCAGTAAAATCCTCAATTGAGATATCTTCTTTTGCTTCAACTATTTTATATGAATTTTGCGATAAAGTAACAACTTTTGTATCTGAGTTTACAACAACATCTGCAAATGCTTTTCCTGAAAATGCTCTTTTTCTCACAGTAAAAGGAGCTAAGGAAGAAGGTATTGCAACAGCACCTGCGACTAATCCTGCATTTAATTTAACACTTAATCTTGGAGCAATTGCTCTTCCTGATGGATTATTTCCAAATAGAATTACATTTGCTCCGATATTTTTAGCAACTTGCTCAATAACAGCTGTGTATGCCTTTGCTGAAAAATCTTTTAGTTCATCGTTTCCAACTTTAATAACTTTTTTTGCTCCATAATTTCCTAGCTCTTTCAATGCTGACTCATCAACATTTCCTATTGTAACAGCTATTGCTTCTGTCCCTTCTTGTTTTGCAATCTCGACCCCGTATGATACCAATTCATAACTTGATTTTTTAAATTTACCGTCGAAATTTTCTGTATATATTAAAACTGCCATTTTTTTATTTTTATAATTATTTGTTAATATTTATGTTTTAAAAACATGAAATTATGTACTTGATAATAATTTCAAATTTTAAAATTTAAATAACTTTTGCTTCTTCATGTAATAATCTTACCAATTCTTCAACATTGTCAGGCGAAACCATTTTGCAAGCAGGTTTTGCTTCCGGAAGATAGTGTTTTATGACTTCTGTCATATTTTTTTGTTCAACAGGTTCAATAACTTCTAATTTTTTTCTTCTGGCTGTCATAATACCTCTCATATTTGGGATTCTTGGTTCTTTTGCAAAACCTTTTCCAGCACTTACAACAAAAGGAAAACTTGCTTCAAGAACTTGTTTTCCTCCGTCAATTTCTTGTTCCATTTTAATTTTATCTCCTTCAAGTTCAAATAAAGATGCTCCTGCTACCGTAGGTAAATCTAAAAAAGCACCTATCATTCCTTCTACTTGTCCTCCATTGTAATCAATTGATTCTTTACCAGTTACAATAATATCAAATTCTCCGTTTTTGTAAACTTCTGCAATTTGTTTTGCAACAAAAGCTGCATCAGTAGGGTCTGCATTAATTCTTATTGCCTCATCTGCTCCCATTGCAAGAGCTTTTCTGAGTGTAGCTTCGGTTTCAGCATTACCAACATTTATTGCTGTAATGTGCATTTCAGTTCCTGCGTCTTTAATATCCAGTAGTCTGGTCAATGCTAATTCTTCATACGGACCAACTATATATTGAATGTCTGTTGTGTCAAATTTAGTGTCGCCGTCTGTAAATTTCACTTTTGAAGTGGTATCAGGAACATGTCCGATACAAATGAGTGCTTTCATATTATATTAATTTATTGTTATATATTAATTTGTAAAAATCTTATGCAAACATAATAAATTTTTCTTTATTTTCAAATAAAGTTATGCATTTTTTTTATTAAAAAACCGCAAAACATTATAGTATCTTGCGGTTTAATTTATGTTTAAAACACAAATATTATTCTATTATTGCTTTATCTCCTCCGGATAATTTGGCTTTTAAAGCTGCAAGAGCATCAGACCCACTTCCTGCAGATGCTTCTAGAACACTATCAATTTCTTCGTCAATACTTTGATTTTCAAAAGCAATATCCGCATAAGATTCTGCAATTGCTTCATCTTGTTCAATTTTGTCTTTCATTCTTTCAAGCATTGCAACAGTACTATCTGCATCTATACCAGCTAATTGTTTATTAACAACTTTAGTTGCTTTGCTTACTTTTGCTCTAGCTTTTAACATTTTTGCTTCATTTTCCCACTTTCTTATTTGTTTTTTTAATCTATCAATTGTTGATTCAAGTTTTGCAACTTGCGCATCGTATGTTTTTTGAGTTTGCAATGTATTATGTAAACTTTGCCCGGCTTGTTCTTTTTCTCCTAAAGCTGCTGATGCAAGTCTATCAGCTTCTGAGGGTTCAATAGCACCACTTTCTGCACGTTTAATAAGAGCAATTGCTTTATTTTCGTATTCATTCATTTTATTACGGTATTTATTTGCATCATTTTTTGATCTAATTGCCAATGCTTTAACCTCTGCTAAGGCTTTTATACTAAGTTCTAATTTTCCTTTCATTTCCGAAATGCCTTGTTCTGTCATTTTTACCGGGTCTTCCAAATAATCAAGTGCTGCATTTGCTTCTGCTTTTCCTATTCTAAATAGTCTGCTAAAAAATCCCATTATATTTTTAATTTTAAATTTGTAAATAATTTTTTTCAAATATCGTAATAAAAATATTTAATGCCAAAAATATTGGCATTATAATAGACATTTTATTTATTAATAAACACTCTCAGCCTATTAAAAGCTATATTCCAAACCAAAATTAATAAACCTCCCAATACTTTCTTGGTCAGAATAGATAATGTACTTTTTGT
Organism: uncultured Chlorobiota bacterium; assembly: GCA_947311445.1. Taxonomy (GTDB): domain Bacteria; phylum Bacteroidota; class Bacteroidia; order Bacteroidales; family JAADGE01; genus JAADGE01. The sequence goes on from CAMZKV010000109.1 coordinate 2,734, forward strand.
TTAAGGCATTTTGAATTGAAACTGAGACTTCAAAACCAAATTTTAAAGATTTTGACATTTTAAAATCTAATAAATACTGTTTTGGTATTGAAGTTGTGTTTGCATTATCTATAAATTGCTCACTCAGATATGTAAATGAAGTTGAAAAAGAAATATTTTTTGCTTGTATCCTTACACCGGTTTGCAAATTATGATTTGGTGAATAATTTAACATTTTCCCTTCTAAGTCTGGTTTCTTACTAAATTTTGCAATTTTACTTTTTGAATACGAATAATTTAAAAAGCCATTAATAAACTCATTAAAATTATATATAATAGAACTTTCAGCTCCATACAATTCAACTTCTGTAATATTTTCTTTTATTACAATGGGCTTTTTTCCAAAAATAACATCTCCTGTTTCCGTATAATACATAAAGTTCTTACCTTTTGTTAGATATGTTGAAAATTCAATTTTTATTTTCTTTTTTGAAAATGTAGTTCCAAGTTCATAATTATCAACATTCTCAGCTTTAAGTTCAGGATTTGCAATTTTAAAAGCTCCTGCAATAAATCCTGTTCTACTGAGGTCATCAAGTGTTGGAGTTCTAAAACCGGATGAATATGACATATAAGTTTTTAAAAAATCACTCAAAAAGAGCAAAGATATTTTTGGCGAAAATGAGTTTTGTCTTTTGTTATATATTTTAGATTGGTAATTTAAAAGAAAATTAGAATTATTTGTAGGTTTCTCAATTATAAACTCGGCTTTATTTAATATAGTATAATCATAATGCAGAGTGGCATTAACAAATAGTTTTTCTAGAATCTTAAAATTATTATTTAAGAAAATGGAATAATTATTAATATCTCCAATATTTCGTATGATATCAGTTGATGTTTTATATTCATCCGACCCATTTACGATGCCTTTTTTCAAATCAAAACCTGCTGAAAGTGTATTTCTACTAGTTTTATGTGAAATGTTTCCTGTAAATCCAAAATCTTTTCTGCTGGAATTTACATTATACATTGAATAAACTTGTTTTTTAATTTTCTCAACAGTTCTAAAGTACTGTTCGTTCTGAAAATAAACATTTGCATTCCAACTTATATTTTTGCTATGTCCTTGATATTTACTTCTAAAAAAATGAGTATCATGGTCAACTGCATTTCCAATTTTATCCTTAATTTTTATTCCTTGACTTCTTTTATCGTTATAATAATTGTAAGAAAAATTTATTTTATTATTTTTATTTAATTTGTATTCTTTAGATAAATCTATCCCAAATTCTTCACACCAAGAAGCAATATTTGTCGAATCTCTCAGACTTTCTATTTGTGTAATATACCCATCGCTTTTTCGGTAAAAAGAATTTATTTTATACTTAAATCTTTCACTTTTAAAAGGAGTTCCTGAAATACTTGCATTTGCAGAATAGGTATTAAATGTACCGTAAGTCAAGTTTACATTTCCTGAAATTACGTTTTTGCTATAATCCTGAGTTA
>CAMZKV010000110.1 GCA_947311445.1 uncultured Chlorobiota bacterium
AAAAGACTTAAAAGCAACTATTGAGTAGAATCTCTGATGTTTATTTAGTTGTACACCATATAGAGACGTATCCAAAATTTTTAAACTGGAAAATTGCACTCCCATGATTGTCAGTTTATTGCGGTCTATTTCTATTGTATTAAACATATTCTATCTGATTTAATTAATCACTACAAATTTTATCATTTTTGTCCAATTTTCCAATATTTTGGATACGTCTCTATATGGTGTACAACTAAATAAACATCAGAGATTCTACTCAATAGTTGCTTTTAAGTCTTTTTTTCGAAGTTGTTGCATCATTGGTTTAAGTGTTGTGTATTTTCCTTTTTTCACATCTGCTTTACCTTTATAATGAACAAGATATGTGCACTGAACGGCTTGTTCTGTGTCGTGTTTACAGATATCAATTAGTGCATCAATTACATAATCAAAAGAGTGGTAATCGTCATTATATAGCACTAAAAATTTATTTAAAGATTTCTCTGTTAAAACTATTTCTTTTTCTTGTTTATGTGTTTTTTCTTGATTGCTCATTTCATTCTTTTAGTGATAATAAAAAAAAATACTATTGAAAAGACACTATTTGTTCTTTTTTAAAAAATCTTTTGCATCTTTTGCACTAATTCTGTTGCCATTTTTAAATGCAATAACAAATCCATCAACTCCCATGTTTTTAATGTCTTTTTTTACTATTGTTGCTTTTTCATAGGTATTAAATTTACCAATTGTATAAAGGAATAATCCACCATCAACTTTATTTACAGTTAATTTATATTTAGGAGTTATTTTATCAAAAGAAGACATTTCTTCATTGCTTAATTTGTGCGAGTATGCACCTACTTGAACTGTAAAATAAATATTTACTTTATTTATTGGTGTTGTAGTATTATTTTCTGATAGAGATTTTGCTTTGTCTAAAGAAATTTTTGCACCTTCATTATATGCTACTACAAAAGTTCCTTCGTAGCCTTTATTTTTAAGTTCGTTTGCTTTTTGTTTTGCCAATTTATAAGATGGAAAAGTTCCGCTTACATATTTGTATGTTGTTAAATTATCTTCAAAAAACACAGGTTCAGCACCTTTAAAGTCAGATAAACTTTTCTTTTTTGAAAAATTTCCTAACTGAACACAATATACTAATCCTTTTACATATTTAATGTTGTTAATTCCTATGTGTTTTGGAATTATCATATTATCTTTATTAATTTCATTATTATCTTTATTATCAGTAACATTAACGTTTATTTGCTTTGTTTTTTCTCCTGTTAAATAAGCCATTTCCTCAGCTTCCGTTTTTTCAAAATTATCATCTCTTATAAGTTTAGAAATTCCGTATGTAGATGTTTTCCTGTTTCCGTTCTCATAGGCTACAATAAACGGGTCGTCCAAGCCATTCACGGCAACTTTATTCAAAACATATTCAGCTGCTTTGTAGCTTCTGTATTCGCCTAACATAAATCTTTTATAGGGATTGTTTTTGTATGTATCGAAACTAATGGGAGAATATTTTCCGTATTGTTTTAATGAAATTAAATCTTTAAAAAGTCCGATTTGCACTTTAAAAATTATTCCTTTTTTGTGAACTATTTTTTTTGGTGTAGGATTTTCAATAGAATAAAAATATGAGCCACTGTAGTTGTATGTAAGTTTTTTATTATTTGTTTTAGTTTTTCCGGAATTGTCATTGGTTTTTCCTTTATTATTTCCTTTTTTGGGGCCGTTTTTGTTTTCTACCTCTGCAACAACTTCATCAAGAGGTGTAACTTTCATTTTGAAATATGTGCTGAATGCGTTTTCTTGTTCCTGAATTGCTGACATCTCAGTTTGTACAGCATCCATTAGTTTTATATATTTATTAGATTTGTGTCCTGAATAAAAATTTGCTTTATTATATGTTTTTTTTGCATATGAGTGAAGAGATAAGGCATTTGCTTCATATTTTCTACCTTCTTTAAAGTTTTTTGAATTTCTGGCTTCAGGTAAATATTTATCGTAAACTTCATATTTTGTATTATTTGCATCAAACATCATATTTGCAGCTTTTATCATTTTATCAAATAAGGATTTTTCCATTGCAGATGCCATTTTGTTTTGCAAATTTCTATCTGTTTCTGAATTTGTATTTACTGCTTTTTTCCTTATTCTTGCAATTTTTTCATATTCAGCATCAGTTTCTTTCATAATTGTTTCTGCATAAGATTTTTTATCGTTTGCATCTTCTAATTTTGATTTATCTGAATTGCTAATGTTTATTTTTGACAAAATTTCTTCTTCTCTTGAGACATATATATTTGGGTCTTTTATAGGCTTATAGGTATCTTTATCATTTAAATTATTTGTTTTATTTGTATTTGTAACAACATTACTATTTTCATCTTCCAAATAATTTTTAAATTCAGGATCATTCATAAAAATACCAAAGGCAGTTTCTTGGCGCTTTATTGCTAATATATGAGTTTTAAATGCTTCATCGAGTTTATTAATTTTTGCTATTCCTTTTAATGAGTTTGCTTCATTTTTCAAATCAATACCTTCCATATATGTTGAACGTGCATTAATTCCAATTCCTTCTGCTTTTAGATGTTTTTTACTGTTGTTATTTTTAATTTTCTTTAAATTTTCAGAATATACATGAAATTTTCTATCGCTTGCTTTAAAAAATAGTTTGTATGCTTTAATAGCATTTTTCACTCCTTTCTTATTGTACCTTTTAACTTTATTTGCAGATTTCCCTGCAAACTTTTTTGATATTTTTTGGTAACCTTCTGCTTTTTCAAAATACTTGTTTGCACTAAGTAATTTTATTTTAGCGTTTTTATAATCTTCATCGGCTTTTTCTAATTCTGCCTTTTCGGTATCATTAAATAGTGTAATATAATAACTTTTGTTTTTTAAATTCCCAAAATCATAATCTCCATATTTAACTGGAAATGTTCCTGCAAATGAGAATATGAAAATTGCTATTAATAATATTGAGGAAAAGTTTCTGTTTGAAAATTTCATTTTATTCATAACTTTTTTTATAAAATTCTATTATAATCTGCAAAATTACAAAATTTGCTTAAAACTTAGTAGTAATTGCTACAAAAGTTATTAACTTTTTATTGTAAAAGCATATAAAACAAAAGGAGATTGAATTAATTTCCAATCTCCTTTTACGGTTTATAATAAGATTACAAAATCAATCAATATGCTTCAATATTTCATCTCTTAATTTTACAAAATCTTTTTCTTTGAAGGATTTTGTAAAAATTCTTATAAATTCAACAATTTCATCTTTTAAATATAAGCTGGTTAGGGCTGCATCAAAGACTCCAAATGTTCCAGAGCTTTTTATTTTAGGAATAATTTTTTCAAAATCTTTCCATTCAATTTTTTTGGGTACTTGAATGTAATAATGGTCTTCTTTATCGCCAGAATATATTCCTTTTGAGTATTGCGAAAAAGTCATAAATTTCCTAACTTTTATAGTACTTACATATGGGGTTGTTTTTGAAGTAGATTCAAATCTTAGACCTTCTGTCTTAAAAACTGATAACAATTCGGGTATTTTTGATAAGTCTTCAATTTTTATTCTTAAACTTGGTTTTATTTTGTTATGCAAAGATATTCTTCCATAATTTGCATCAAACTTAAAATTTGTTTCTTTTTTTATTTTACAGGCAGCTCTTAAAACTAAGTCTTCATAACATCCTTCTCCTTGTTTCATAGCAACAAAAACATACTTTGGTTTACCCATTTCTGAGGCTACCGGCGTGAAAGAATAATACCCGGGGTATGGGTCAGTATCAGAAAGTACTAATTCTTTAAACTTATGGTTTTCTAATTTTAATAATGATAATTTTTCTTGTTTTTCAATACAAACAAATCCTTCCATAATAGATTATAATTTTTAAATTTAATGCAAAATATAACTATTTTATAATTTATACAAGTTTTTTTAGTTTATGAATTATATTTGGGAATTAAAATTAATAAAATGAATTTAAAAAATATAATACTTTTCATTTATTTGCTTTTTGCTGGTAGCAATTTATTTTCTCAAAATGAAAATATTTATAAAAATAAAATTTTTAATGATAATATTAAAACTGTTCAGCTTTATCAGACTGAAAAAATGTTTTCTTACCCAATAATTGATATAGAAAATGGCAATACTTTATTTCTTAGTTTTGATGATATTGGAAACTCCGGTTCTGATTTTATATATACAATTATTCATTGCAATGCTGATTGGAGTCCTTCAAATCTTGAACCAATTGAATATATTGATGGTTTTGAAGAAGATATTATTGACGATTATGAAAATTCTTTTGGCACATTAGTTTCTTATAAACATTACAAACTTATTTTTCCTAACCAAGACATGAAACCAATATTGTCGGGGAATTACATATTATATGTTTATGAGGATTACGATAAGACTAAACCTTTATTTAGTAGGCGTTTTTATGTTGTGAGTAAAAAAGTAGAAATTGAGGCTGAAATTATGCGTTCTTCTTTTGTTAAAACAATTGATGATTCTCAGGAATTAAATTTTTCGATTATTGATAATTCTCGAATAATTTTTAACCCATTAGATTATCTTAAGGTATCAATTCTTCAAAATAATATTCAGGATATTTATATTGATAATTTAAAAGTAGATTTTATAAAAGGAAATATTTATGAATTTAGAAACCCTCAGATAATTAAATTTAAAGCTGGTAATGAGTATAGGTATTTTAATACTAAAAGTTTAAAGTATGTAAATGATAGAATAAGTTCTATTTCATATTCTGAACCATATTATACTTTAAAATTAGTTACAGAAAGAGTTGAAGCACACATTCCATATTCTTATGCACAGGATATAAATGGTGAGATGCTAATTACTGCCGAAATTGTAGATAACGACGAGCTTGAAGCAGAATATACATATGTTGATTTTAAACTTCATTATAAAAATCCTCCGTCAAGCGGGAAGTTTTATGTTTTTGGTGCAATTTCAGATTGGAATATTTCAAAAAATAATGAAATGAAATACGATTACGGAGAACAAGCTTTTAAGTTAAGAATGCTTCTTAAACAAGGTTTTTACAATTACCAGTATGTTTTTGTTGATGATAAAGACAAAAAAATTGATTTTTCATTAACAGAGGGAAACCATTACGAAACAGAGAATAATTATGTGATATATGTTTATTACAGAAAACAGGGAACTGAATATGATGAATTGATAGCGTACTCAATTCTTAATTCTGTAAAAAAACTATAGAATCTTCCTTGATTATTTATAATATTTTTCCGGTTTTTTTTCTCTGTCGTGATATTTTGATGCCAAAAGCCCTATTAATTTTTTAAAAGTATCCATTGCAATATTTGTATCTTTAGTAATTTCTTTTTTCTGCAAATTCAGTAACATCAGTGCATATAAACCATGCAAACAAATATCAATTTCATTTGTAGAGCTACTTGCTTTCATTTTTCCTGCCAATAAATTAATATGTGGGTTAGCAAGTTGGTATGCTTGTTTATATTTTAATTCAGAATTATTGTTTAATAACCAAAGATGTAAATCATAAAGATCATTTACCAGATTTTGAATTACCTGCAAATGACCGGATTCTTTAATATTCTCTAATTCTGCCATTTTTATTAATCCTGAATACCAGTTTAAAATTGAGGTTTTTAGTTCATCATCAACATCATACTTATTAATTATTTCAGTTTTTATTATATTAATATCAAAGTTCATTGATCTTAATAAATCTTCTGTTTGCCACATATACAGGATGTATTCAGCTATATTATTTTTTCTAAGTTCTTCTGAAATTATCATTTAATAAAATTTTAATTTTTTATATCTTACTGTGAATAAATATTATATTTTTATTTTTCAAAAATACATAATTCATTTTATCTTCATTATCTTAAAAAAAAACTATATTATTTCATCAATATTTGATGGAGGAATAGCCCAAACAGCTTTATCTTCTTTTTCTACAATTGGCCTATTTATAAATTTTGGATTTTCTACCATAATTTTTATCCATTCATCGTCAGTAAGTTTTTTTCCCTTATAATTTGCTTTATAATCTTTTTCTTGAGTACGAATCATTTCAAAAGGTTTTTTGTTTAACTTCTTTAAAATTTCTTTTAATCTTTGTTCTGTAAATGCTTCATCTTTAAGATAAAGTACTATTTCAAAATCAATATTTTTTTCTTGTAAATACTGTAAACCTGCTCTACTTTTTGAGCATCTCGGATTATGATATATCTTCATGTTTTTATTTTTTTTTATTATGTTTATTTATTTTTGAATTATTTTTCTGCAATATATAGTCCTGTTCCATATTTTAACTGAATTTTATTTGTTTTTGAGAACTTACTTTTAAGCTCATTGCAAAAATTATTTTTAAAATTCTTATAATCACTTCTTTCCATAAATTCGAGAAATCTAGCCAATAAAGGTGTTCTCCCTAAGAAATCATTTATTACAATATGCTTCTTTGAAATTCTTTTCATTTCGGATAATAATTTCTCTCTTTTATCACTCTTTACTCCATGCAAAACAAATGATGCCGTAACAATATCAAAAGAATTATCCTCAAACTTAGAAATACTTTCTCCGTTGGATAAAGAAAAATTTATATGAGGATGATTTTTTATTGCTTGTTTAAGCATTTTTTCAGAAAAATCAATTCCTTGCATTTTTGAACTAGTTTTTTTAGATATAGATGCTATCCATGCACCTGTTCCGGTTCCAATATCCAAAACAGATTTTCCTTTGAGAGGAATTTCTTCGTCTAATTTATTAACAGAAGCTTTATATCCTTTTTGTAAGGATTTATCGAACTTAGTATAAAGGGGAGCAATTAAATTAAATATGTATATTGCTCTTTTATCTGCATTCTTAGAAAAATAATGAATTATTGACATATATATTTTTATTTTCCACCTCTTTGCATGAGATATTTTTTTATAAAAGTGTTTAAATCTCCATCCATAACTCCATTAACATCAGAAGTTTCATGATTAGTTCTGTTATCTTTAACTAATTTATATGGGTGCATAACATAATTTCTTATTTGAGATCCCCATTCAATTTTCTTTTTATTTCCTTCAATTTCTGCTTGTTTATCTTGTTTTTTTCTTAGTTCAATTTCGTACAAATGAGATTTTAAAATTCTTAAAGCATTTTCTTTATTTGTATGTTGAGAACGAGACTCTGTATTTTCAACTGCTATTCCGGAAGGTTTATGTCTAACTCTAACACCTGTTTCAATTTTATTAACTCCTTGCCCTCCTGCTCCTCCTGAACGAAATGTTTCCCAACTTATATCTGCCGGATTTATTACAATTTCAATAGAATCATCAACAACAGGAGAAACAAATACCGACGCAAAAGATGTATGCCTTCTATTACCCGAATCAAACGGTGAAATACGAACCAAGCGATGCACACCATTTTCACTTTTCAGATACCCATATGCATAGTCTCCTTCAAATTCTAAAGTTACAGATTTTATTCCGGCTTCGTCTCCTGCTTGATAATATAATTGTTTTACTTTAAAATTATTTCTTTCTCCCCATCGAATATACATTCTCATGAGCATTTCTGCCCAATCTGTACTTTCTGTTCCTCCTGCTCCTGGATTTATTTTCAGGATTGCACTCAATTCATCTTCAGGATTACTGAGCATTCTTCTAAATTCTAAATCTTCAATAAAATTTATTGTTTTATTAAATGAAGTTTCAACTTCTTCTTCTGATGCTTCTTTTTCTTCAAAAAATTCAAAAAGAATTTCTAAATCATCTAGTGAACTTAAAATTTTATTAAAATCTTTTACCCAAGATTTAATTTTTGATATTTCTTTTAATTTCTTTTCAGCAAGTTTAGAATCGTTCCAAAAATCTGGGGATTCTGCTTCTTTTTCTTTTTCAGAAATTAATTTCTCTTTAATATCAATGTCAAAGATACCCCCTTAACGAATCTTTACGTTTAATAAGTTCTTGAATTTTCTCTTTACTTACCATTTTAAATTATATTTTTAATGCTTTTAAATTTGCATTTATCAATAAAAAATACAAATATACAAATTGAATTTTTAAAATCAATTTACAGTTTGTATATTTAGGGCAAAATATTTGCAATAAGAAAAAACAAACTCAATTCGCAACAAATATGAGATATGAAAACGGATATATAATTTTAGCTATTTCTGACAATAAAGAGATACACAAAATTGTAAATAAAAGTTTTATTAATAATGACTTATCTCAAAGCTATTATGTAATCAATAGTGATATAAGTGGAAAAATTTTTGATATTATTGAAGATAAAAAACCTCATATTATATTATTAGATTTAAATAATAAAGATAAGGGAATGACTTTGCTTGATGATATTAAAGAGTTTGATATTTCAATTGATATCCCAATTGTTATAATTGCTAATAAAAATAAAGACGTTGAGAAAGCTATAATGTACGGTGCTGCGGATTTTCTAAAAACTCCTTTTGACAAGTTAGAACTTACTGTTAGAGTAAAATCTATTTTATCTATGTTCAAATTAATTGAAGGAATTACTGAGCAAGCAAATGATTTGGAAGAACAATCAACCAAACTTTCCAAGCAAAAATATGAACTTGAACAACAAAGAGATGAGCTTGAAGAACAGAAAAAAAATCTTGAAAGAGAAAAAAGCATTACTGACAATTTACTTCAAAATATTTTACCATACGAAATTGCAGAACAGCTAAAGAACAAAGGTGAAGTTAAAGCAAAAAAATACAGGATGGTAAGTGTTCTATTTACTGATTTTAAGGATTTTACAAAAATATCATCTGATCTAGAACCGGAAGAAATAATTAAAGAACTAAGTGTTTATTTCAGAAAATTTGATGATATCACAGGAGAACATTTTATTGAAAAAATAAAAACTATTGGAGATGCTTATATGGCTGTTGGTGGTTTGCCTTTAAGAAATAAAAGTAATCCTATTGATGTTGTTTTAGCTGCAATTGAGATTCAAAAATTTATGAAACAATACAATACTGCACGGAAAGCAAAAGGCTTAACAGTTTGGGCTTTACGAGTTGGAATTCATACAGGAAAAGTTGTTGCAGGTGTTATTGGGAGCAAAAAGTTTGCTTATGATATTTGGGGAGATGCAGTTAATACTGCCAGCAGATTAGAAACAGCAAGTGAACCCGGAAAAATTAACATCTCCGCAGTTACTTATGAATATATAAAAGATTATTTTGATTGTACTTACCGTGGAAAAATTTATGCGAAAAACAAAGGTGAAATTGATATGTATTTTGTTGACTCTATAAAAAAAGAATATCAAGATAAGGAAGACCCTACTTTACCTAATCAGAAATTCCATTCTATACTTACAGAATTTTAGTTTTTTTATCTGTTTTTTATTTTTCAAGCTATTTTTTATGAATAAGTTCAATGTAATTTTTATTTTTTCTATTTTTATTTTTATAATTTCTTGCTCTCCAAAAAAAAGCACCTATGTTGTAAAAAAAAATACTTTTAAAGAAGATTTTCCTAAAATAAAAGAGCAAGAAAAAGACACTCAAATTAATTTTATTGATGTTCAAAAAATTATTACCGGTGCAGAAAGACCAGAAGCATACATTCATCTAATAAAAAAAAAACGTGTTGCATTAGTAGTTAATCAAACAAGTTTAGTTAATAATACACACTTAGTTGATTTTCTTTCAAAGGAAAACATAAATATTGTTAAAATTTTTGCTCCTGAACATGGCTTCAGAGGAGATATTGATAGAGGAGAACATTTCTCAAGCAATATTGATAAAAAAACAGGCATTCCAATAATTGCAATGTATGGAAAAAACAGGAAACCAAAAGCTGAACAATTAAAAGATGTTGATATTGTAATTTTTGACATTCAAGATGTTGGGGTAAGATTTTACACATACATAAGCAGCATGCACTATGTTATGGAGGCTTGTGCTGAAAACAGTATAAAAATGATAGTGTTAGACAGACCAAATCCTTTGGGTGATTATGTTGATGGACCTGTTCTTAAATTAAAATACAAATCTTTTGTTGGGATGCACCAAATACCTGCTGTTCATGGACTTACAGTTGGAGAGTTAGCTTTAATGATAAACGGAGAGTCTTGGCTTAAGAATGGTATTAAATGTGATTTAGAAGTTATAAAAGCAAAAAATTACGATCATTCAAAAACATGGTCATTAAAAATTAAACCATCTCCTAATTTACCAAATGATATTTCAATTAGATTGTATCCGTCTTTGTGTTTTTTTGAAGCAACAAGTGTAAGCATTGGAAGAGGGACAAATTTTCCTTTTCAAGTTATTGGTTATCCAGATAAAGAATTTGGAAATTTCACTTTTACACCAAAAGATATTCCTGGAATGCAAATGAACCCTATTCATGAAAACAAAAAATGCTATGGAATTGATTTAAGAAACTCGGGTAAACATACTTTTTTTACTTTAAAGTATTTAATTGATTTTGCCAATAAATTTGATAATAAATCAGAACTTATAACGAAAAAATATTGGTTCAATTTACTTGCCGGAAACGGAATACTTGCAAAACAAATAACATCCGGAATGAGAGAAGAAGAAATTAAGAAAACTTGGCAAAAGGATTTGGAAGAATATAAAAAAATGAGAAAAAAATATCTTTTATATATTGATTTTGAATAATATTACTCTACAAAACTCATATGCATTTCAAATTTAATATTTTTGTGTATTATTTTTATATTTTCAGGAATAACTCCTTTGTAGTTTTCATAAAAAAGAAAAGTGTTTTTTCTAATTATTGAAAATTTAAACGCTTTCTCAGGAAGATGTGTTTTCGAGTTAATATAAAAAAGATTTCTTTGTTTTCTTGGTTTAATTATTTGCTTATTTGTTTTCCTTTGTGTGTAAAAAATCAGTTTAGTATTTAAGTTTTTCATTAAAATAAATCTAAAATCTGAAACCAAGAGTTTAATTAATATTTTTTTATTCATAGGCTCAAAAATATGATGAACTGTAAAATCTTTTTCAGAAATTTCAATATCAAAAAACTTCATTCCTATTTCGTTTATAAAAACTATTCTATGATTTTTTCCTTTTGGCTTTATTATGAGTAAACCTGAAAAATCATTTCCATATAAACCAATTTGAGTTCTGTAAATATATACTTTTGTTGTGTCCGAAAAAACTTTAATATAATTAAATTCTTCATTAGCCTTTTTATATGCTGTCATTACACATGATTGCAAAAAAATAGTAAGTATTATTATTGAAATAGTATATTTCATAAACTTAAAAAAACTAATATTAAATTATCTTACTAGGAATTTAGAATTTGGAATTTCAATATTTATTTTTCTGTTAAAAAACTCAATTAATGTATAATCACCTGAATGTTCAATCATTTTTATTTTAGAAACATTATAGTCTTTTTTATCAAAGTATAAATTCATACTAGTTAAAAACTCTTTCATTCCAGAAGATTTTGGTTTCAATTTTGCTAAAACATACTTATTATTTTCGAAAAAATTCACTTCAAACTTTTCACTTTTTAATATTTGTCCTTGTAGCATTCCAAGCATTAAATCATTTATTTCTTTAAACATTTTATTGCTGTTTGTATCATACTTTTTGGTTTTATTTCCATTATTAATCCACATATCTCCATTATTGATAATTATTAGGTATTTATATGGTTTTATGTACTCCCAACGAACTTTATCTGTTGCCTGAAAACTAAAATGCCCTGTACTTTCAATATCATTTTCAAGAATATCAAGATGTTTAAACTGCTTAAAATCACTATCTATTGACTTTGTTTTCTTTGACGCAGAATTTAGCTTCTCTGCAACTAATTTTGGCTTTGTTACTTTTTTAAACTTGCTGTTTTGAGCAAAAGTTATTATACTAAAAAGTATAAAAATATATGTTGTTATTATTTTCATTATTAATTTATTTTATTGATAATAAAATATCTAAATGTATTTTTTTATCAAATTTATCTACTTTAAACGCAAAAATTCATCCAAGATTTCAACAGTTTGCTCTTTTGTGTCATGAAATAGTATAATATCTCCTTTTTTTGCATTTTCTATTCTTTTTAAAACTTCTTTTTTACCTTTTATTGTATCAAATGAACGTATATTCCACCCAACAACTTGCATATCTAGCTTGTTTATTGCTTTTGCAATATGCGGATTTGTAATACCGAAAGGTGGACGAAACTTTATACATTTAGTTCCTGTAATATTTTTTATTAACTCATTTGTTTTTTTAAGTTCAGAAATAACTTTTGAACTTTTAAAAAAATCAAAGAAATTTGAATGAGAATAGGAATGATTTGCTATTTCATGTCCTTCTTCAACAATTTGTTTTGCAACATCAGGGTATTTTTCAATATTTTTTCCAATACAAAAAAATAATGCACTCTCATTATTCTTTTTTAAAACTTTTAAGATTTTAGGTGTTACAACTGGATGAGGTCCATCGTCAAATGTTAAGTGTAATTTACTTTTATCTTCCGATTTGCAAATACTTTTTAAAAAGAATTGAGAACAAATATTTTTTGCCCCAAGAAAAATAAAAATTAAATAAATTATTGTCGGAATAATAATATAAAAAAATGAGAATACAAGAATTGATCTTAAAATCAATAAAATAATTAAAAAAATAATAAAAACTAATGAGATATTTTTAAAATTGATTTTTTGCATTTTTTTTATAGTAAGTGCACAAAGATATAATTTTAAAGAAAACTTTTTATAAAAAGAAACAGCTTTAAGTATAAACTTAAAGCTGTATCTCTAAAAAATATCCTTATAAAAAACTTCTATTTTGTTATTTCAACAACAGAGTACGAATAAGGATATTCTCGTAAATCCAAAGTAATAACATAGTTACCTGCAGATATATTAATATTTGCACCATATTCATCAGGAATACCGTCTGCTCCATCGTCTCCGTAGTTTAAGGGATCCCAGGAGTCATTTGGTCTGAATTTAAATTGCCCATCAATAATTGGATTAGCAATTGTATCTGTACTAATTTGCCATACACCTTCGTCAACAAGATATGCCATATTAATATCTGCACTCCAGTTATATGGGTCAACTGCTGAACCTATAATTCCCCATGCTTGTTCACTTATAGTATAAGCCATTTCGTAAGAATTTACATTTATTTTGTAATGTCCTTCTTCTGCAACTACAATATTTTCTCCTCCAAATTCTAAAGAATTATTTCCATCATCATCTCCAATAGGATTATCTCCGTTTTCATTTTCAGAAAAAGTAAATTCTAAATTAGAAGACCTAAACCATACATATCCTTCATATTTTCCCTCTTCATTTGTCGGGTTAATTTCTCCTATTTTTGTTCCTCCTGAAATCACATATAATTTTGATGGTACAAAAGGAGGATTATAAGGTGTAACATTTAAATCTATTGGATTTGAATATTTTTTTTCTGATTTTGCTCCATGCGACCCTACTCTGAAAGAAATGTCATAGGTTGTTCCTGGAAAAAGTCCCATTTTAGTTGTTAAAATTTTATTAATATCAAAAACAATAATTTGAAGAGAATCGGCATTTGTAGTTCCTAATACTATTGGGTCTGAGAAATTATTTTCTTTAATATCTATTTCAACAGTATAAGAAATTTCAATAGGCAAATTATATTCTGCTTTTTCCCATTTTAATGTTGTAAAAACATCATCTTTATTTTCATCTAGAAGGATGAAAGTACCTCCGGAAACAGGTTCTGAAAATTTAGGTCCTTTAACTAACTCTAAAACAGGATCTTTTTTTTGTTTTTCACATGAGAACATGAACATTGTAAGCAAAAAAACATATATTATATTTTTATTTTTCATTTTATTTTTTTTAGATTAATAACCTGGGTTTTGTATTAAATTAGGATTTGCACTTAAATCAGACGATGGAATTGGGAACAAGTCATATTTTGCATCAGTTGATATTCCATTTTCAGAGCCTCCTTTCCAAGGCCAAACATATGTTGATGTACTAAATTTTCCATATCTTATTAAATCCGTTCTTCTATATCCTTCCCAATATAATTCTCTTGCTCTTTCATCAAGAATAAAATCAAGAGTTAAGTCTCCGGCGGTTATATTTCCACTTGCATCACCATATGCTCTTTGTCTTAAATCATTAATGTAGTTAACAGCAGTTGCTTCACTACCTCCTCCGCCTCTTTTTACAGCTTCAGCATACATTAAATAAATATCAGCTAAACGAAACATAGGAAAATCGGTATCTACATGGGTACCATCTGACCCTTGTGCTCCTGTACTTGTAATATTTTTCCATTTTGTTATTGCATATCCTTGTGTAAAGTCATTATTATAATCTCCGATATCTAAAGATTGGCCACTTGTAAAGAACATTGCTCTTCCATCAATATCTCCGGTTTCATCAGGGAATTTTGAAACCAAAGCACTTGTTGTTGTATTACCAGCCCAACCACCGGAAATTCCCATATCTCCTGAGTTCATATTTCCTCCTGTTGCAGCATTTATTAAATATGTAGTTCCTCCCCATGTTTTAGTTCTGATGCCGTCAAAAGCAATTGGAAAAATCACTCCACTACATATATGATTATCTGCAAGAAAAAGATGATTGTAATTTGCATTTAATGAATATCCTGCATTAATTACCTTTTCGGTATATGTTATACAATCTTCATATCTCCCTGTTCCTGTATAAACTTTTGCATTAAGATAAAGTTTTGCAAGAAGTGTCCATGCAGCAGCTTTATCAGCCCTTGCATATTCATTTGCTTTTGCATCAACTAATTTAGTTTGAACATCTAAAAGTTCATCTTCAATATAAGTAAACAGATTTTCTCTTGAAATTTGTTCAGGTAAGAAAGCTCCAATGCCATCCTCTTCAGTTACAAAAGGAACATTTCCAAAATAATTTAAAGCATGCCAATAACTTAAGGCTCTAAGAAATCTTACTTCTGCTCTATATGTATCAATTTCTGTTTTTAAATCATTACTTGTTCCTCTGTCTGATAATTTTTTATCAGTTGTTTCTCTTAAAAAAGAGTTGCATAACGTTATTTGATAAAAAATTCTATAATACATTCCTGTAATATATTTATTTGATGCAGACCAACTTTGATTGTGAAAATCATATATTCCTGCATCTCCACCCCAATGATTAATAACCTCATCAGTTGTAAGTTCTTCAAAAACCCACAAATTTCTTAAATATGATGATTCACCTTCATCAATTCCTGCAACATCTCCTGCTCCATTAGGTCCTTTTTGTCCTGTTAAAGCAAGTCCTCCATATATTTTTGCTAAAAACTGTTTATATGATTCCGGTGTATCGAATACAGTTGCAGATGTTATTTCATCTTTGTCTAACGGAATTGTATTTAAATCTTTAAAACAAGATGTAAAAACAAATAATCCGATAATAAATATTATTGAAAATATTTTATGTTTTTTCATGTGTCTATTTTTATTAATTTTAAAGCTTACATAGGACACCCCGCATATGAGCTTTTTTTAATATATTTATTTATGAAACTGTATTAGTTCATTCTATTGGGTGTTAAGCATTTAGAATGGGTGTTTCATTTCTTTATATTTTCAAATTAAAAGTCAATATTTACTCCAAAAATAAATGTTCTTGGTCTTGGATAAATATTATTATCAATTCCTCCAAAAACTTCGGGGTCTAAACCTGAATATTTAGTAATTGTAAAAACATTTTGAACAGTCATTGATAAATGAATATTCAATTTTTCTAGAAATAATTGTTGAATTCTATATCCAATGCTTATGTTATCCATTTTAAAAAATGAAGCATCTTCAATATAATAATCAGAATATTGTTGACCATTTTCAAATTTTGTATTTAAGGCACTAGAATTTAAATTGGACAAGAAAAAAGAAGAATGCAATAAATTATTATATGCTGCATTGTTAGAATTAACATTATTATATACATAATTACCAAAATTTGCTCTTCCTGAAAATGAAAAGTCAAAGTTTTTATAATTTAATCGAGAGCTTATTCCAAAATAAATATCTGAAGCTGGTTTTTTATATTTATACTTATCTTCATCATTAATTATTCCATCTTCGTTTCTATCAACATAAAGTCCTTCAATAGGATTTCCATCAATATCATAAACTTGCTCAAATACAAAAAATGTATTAGGATCAAAACCTACAGCATGTTTCTGAATAGTTTGACCGGTTCCTCCACTTATGCCTCCTATGTCTACTCCTTTATATGAAGTGTCAGCAAATGCAGTAAGCTTAGTTATTTTTGTTTTATTGTATGTTATATTGAAACTTGCTTCCCAGCTCATATCTTTTTTGGATATAATTCTGTCTGTTACAGAAAATTCAAGACCTTTATTTTCTAAATTGCCTACATTAGATAATATCCAATTTGTAGTATTTGTGCCAGCAGGAACAGGAATATAGTTTATTAAATCATTAGTTTTTCGAGAATAAACATCAATTGTTCCAATAATCTTATCTTTAACAAAACCAAAATCAATACCTGCATTTAGAGTTGTAGTTTCTTCCCATTTTAGGTTTTCATTATATCCTTCGGGTCTTAGCATTGTATAATAAGTATTTCCCATTAGGTATTGAGCAAATTCATTACTATATGTATATCTTGCAAGATATTGATAATCTCCACTACCAATATTTTGTTGTCCTGTTTTTCCGTAGCCAAATCTTAGTTTTAAATCAGAAATTAAATTAGATTTTTTTAAGAATTCTTCTTCACTAATTTTCCAAGCAAATGCTCCGGAAGGAAATGTTCCCCATCTGTTTTCAGGAGAAAAACGAGAGGTTGCATCTCTTCTTAAAGTAAAAGTAAATAAATATTTATTTTGAATTGTATAGTTTAAGCGTCCGAATAATCCAATTGTGTAATTTTCACTTATATAATCATTTACTATATTTCTTGTAGTATCTGTTTCAGCAAAATTATTACCATAATCTGTTCCTTCATTAATAAAATACTGCCAAGAATAACCTGCTGTAAAATCAATTTTATGATTTAAATTCTCTATATTTTTTACATAATTGAAATATAAGTCTAACAAATCGCTTTTCTTTTTCTGAGTATAAAAGCCTTTATAGCCATTTCCTTTAATTGCATCATAGGAATAAGATGCATTTTCCTGGGTTACAATACTTCCGGCAGTTTCTGATCTTTCAGTTGCAATATTTAAAACTGCTTTTAAGTTAGGTAAAAAGTGGAGTTTGTAATCTAGCTGAATATTTCCTATTATTTTATTGACAGACGAATTATTATCATGTAGTTCTAATAATGCAAGAGGGTTAACAGGAGCCAAATCATTTGGAGTTGTACCATCATTTTTCATCCATGTATAATATCCTCCAAAGGAATTTCCTTTATCATAAACGGAATGAGTTGGGTCAAATGCCAATGCCGAACCAATTGCTCCTTGGTTTGCAAATTTGTTTTTAACATTCATTCCTTTAATGTTGAAATTTACATTTAAATGATTATTTAATAATGATGGATTGAAACTTAAACCTCCGGTTATTCTATCAAAAGTGCCTGTTTTTAGAGTTCCTTCTTTACTAGAATATCCTAATGAAACTCTGTAAGGTAATACTTTATATGCTCCTGAAAAACTAACATTATGGTCATGTCCAAAAGAATTTTTAAAAATAACATCTTGCCAGTCAGTTTTTTCATTTCCTAGCATTAAATATGCTGTATCAGTTTCTCCAAATTGTTCTTTAATTAAAGATCTATATTCGTCAGCATTTAAAACATTTATTTTTTTTGCAATGGTGTTATAAGAAAACAAACCATTATAATTCACTTTAAAAGGTCTTCCAACTTTTCCTTTTTTTGTTGTAATAATTATTACTCCATTTGATGCTCTTGAACCATATATTGCAGTTGCTGATGCATCCTTCAATATTGTAAAAGTTTCAATATCATTAGGATTAATAACATTTAGAGGATTTCTCATTCCAGCAACTCCATTATTATCTACAGGCATTCCATCTATTACTATTAGAGGATCATTACTTGCTGATAATGAAGAGCCTCCTCTTATACGAATTACTGCTCCATCTCCGGGTGCTCCCCCACTAGTGGTAATTTGCACTCCTGATGTTTTTCCTATCAATAAATCTTGTGGTGAAGTTATTGCACCTTTATTAAAATCATCTGAGCTAACTGCTGTAACTGAACCAGTTGCATCTTTTTTCTTTACTTCTCCATAACCAATAACAACAACTTCGGATAACTCAGTGTCATTAAACTCCAATTCACAATTAACTACATTCCCATTGATTGTTACTTCTTGTGTTGCCATTCCAATATACGAAAAGACTAGTGTTGTTGCATCATCATTAACAGTTAAAGTGTATCTTCCATTAGAATCTGTCATTGTTCCAACAGTTGTACCCTTAATTAAAACACTAACACCGGGGATCCCATCCCCACCGGAACCTATTACAGTACCGGAAATATTTTTTTGAGCATATGTAAAATTTATAAATAGCACAAAAAATAGTATTGATAGGAGTTTGTAAACAAATAGCTTTTTAAATTTCATTGTATTAAATTTAATTAAAAAATAATAATTTACGTTGCAGTTTAAATATTATTAATACAAACAATATCTTTCTCTAAGTTCATAAAATTAAAAATAAATTTATTAATAAACAAGTCAATATTAACATAATACACTTGCAAACGAAACCGCAAACGTTTGTGTATTTATTAAACATATAAGATAATTCTAAATCTTTATTATAAAAGCATTTTATTTTTTCGTAAATTTTAACTAATTTAGATGCCAATATGATAAACCATCAAATTACAATAAAAGATATCGCAAAACAATTAGGGATTTCTGCCTCTACGGTTTCTCGTGCATTAAAAGACCATCCTGATATTAGCGATAAAACAAAAACAAAAGTTAAAGCACTTGCCAAAGAACTAAAATACAGACCAAATGCAGTTGCTCTAAGCCTTCAAAGTAGTAAAAGTAATGTAATTGGCATTATTGTTCCGCAAATTGTTCATCATTTTTTTTCTTCGGTTATTAGTGGCATTGAAGAATATGCTACGGATAATGGCTATAATGTTATTATCACACAATCGAATGAAATCGTTGATAAAGAAATAAAAAATTGCCAAACACTTGTATCAAGCAGAGTTGATGGCATTATAGTTTCTCGAACTAAACACACAACCGATTTCAAACACTTTCAAAATATTATTGACAAAGATGTTCCTATGGTATTTTTTGACAGAACCTGCCATGGACTTAAAACCGACAGAATTGTAATTGATGATTACAGAGCTGCATACGAGGCAACAGAATATCTTATTAAAACAGGATGTAAAAAAATTGCTCATTTCTCCGGTCCTGAAATACTAAAAATTAGTGCAAAAAGAATGTGGGGTTTTAGGGATGCCTTAAAAAAAAACAATATTCCTTTTTATGAAGAATTAATAATAAATGCTGACAATTTTGAAAAAGGTAAAGAAGCTATATTGCAACTTATTAAAGAAAATAATTTACCAGATGGTATATTTACAGTCAACGACATGTCTGCTGCCGGTGCAATAAATATTCTAAAAAGCAAAAACATAAAAGTCCCTGAAAATGTTTCTATAATTGGATTTACTAACGGACTTGTCTCAACAATTACAGACCCTCCCCTCACAACTGTTGAACAAAATGGTTTTGAAATGGGAAAAAAATCAGCCGAAATATTAATAAAGCGAATTGAAGATGAAAATGAGGAAAACATACCTTATGTTAATGAAATAATACCTACAAAACTTATTATCAGAAGTTCTACAAAAAGTTTATAATTTTTCTTTGCAATCGTTTGAGGTAACGTAACACATTATTATTTAGACAAATACTTAATATTCAAAAAACACATCTTTTTGTTTTTATATTTTTTTATATTACTTTTACTTCGCAGTTTAAATATTACTACATATTAAATATCTTTCCTTTACTCTGAGGCATAAATTGTCTTGGCTTAGAATTACATTATATAAAATTAAGATGAAAACAAAACCAAAATTAAGTTTTTGGCAAATTTGGAATATGAGTTTCGGTTTTCTTGGAATTCAATTTGGGTTTGCTTTGCAAAATGCTAATGTTAGCAGAATTTTCGAAACACTTGGTGCTAAT
The DNA here is from genome assembly GCA_947311445.1 of uncultured Chlorobiota bacterium. Lineage (GTDB taxonomy): Bacteria > Bacteroidota > Bacteroidia > Bacteroidales > JAADGE01 > JAADGE01. The sequence continues at coordinate 20,217 of CAMZKV010000110.1, forward strand.
ATTGATGATATTCCAATATTGTGGATTGCTGCACCTGTTACAGGATTAATTATTCAACCAATTATAGGATATTTTTCTGATAAAACATGGTGTAAACTTGGAAGAAGAAGACCATACTTTCTTGCTGGTGCAATTTTAGCATCAATTGCATTATTTATAATGCCAAATTCCCCTGCTTTATGGGTTGCCGCCGGAATGCTATGGATGATGGATGCTTCTATTAATGTTTCAATGGAACCTTTCAGAGCTTTTGTTGGAGACATGCTGCCTTCGGAACAAAGAACTACGGGGTTTGCAATGCAAAGTTTCTTCATTGGAACCGGTGCTGTTGTTGCATCAGCTTTACCTTGGATGATGACAAATTGGTTCGGAATTGCAAACACCGCTCCCGAAGGAATGATACCTCCATCTGTTAAATTTTCTTTTTATATAGGAGGTGTAATTTTTATAAGTGCTGTAATATGGACAGTTTTCAGCACAAAAGAATATTCGCCGGAAGAATTAAAAGAATTTGATACAAAAAAAGAGGATACATCTGAAAAAGATAATGAAATAAACTCTGAAAATAACATTAAAAAATCAAATAAATTAGGAATAATATTTTCAATTATTGGTATAATTCTAAGTTTTGTATTTTACTATATTGAAGTAGAAAAAGAAGTTTACATTCTGTCATTAGGCTTATTAATATTTGGAATTTTAGAGCTATTTTCAGCTTTGTTGCAAAAATCAAAAGTAAACTCGGGTTTTGTTTCTGTTTTTAACGATTTGAACTCAATGCCGAAAACAATGGGACAACTTGCAATAGTCCAATTCTTCTCATGGTTTGCCCTGTTTGCAATGTGGATTTACACAACTTCCGCCGTTACGGCTCATGTTTACGGAACTTCCGATACAAGCTCAAAACTATACAACGAAGGTGCCGACTGGGTAGGAATGTTGTTTGCTGCATATAACCTTTTTGCTGCAATTTTTGCTTTTCTTTTAATTTATCTTGCAAAAATTACAAGTCGAAAAACTACCCACTCCATTGCTTTAATTATCGGAGGCATTAGTTTTATTTCAATATTTTTTATTAAAGACCCTAATTTATTATTATTACCTTTTATAGGTATAGGAATGACTTGGGCAAGTATTCTTGCAATGCCTTATGCAATTCTTACAGGTGCTTTGCCTTCAAACAAAATGGGCGTATATATGGGAATTTTCAATTTTTTTATCGTAATTCCTCAAATATTGGCTGCAAGCATTCTCGGTTTTCTCGTAAAATCAGTATTTAAAGAAGAAGCAATTTACGCATTAATTCTTGGAGGTATTTCATTAATTATCGCTGCAATTCTTGTTGTTTTTGTAAAAGATGATAATTAAAAAAATGATGATAAAAGCATGCATATTTGACTTAGACGGTGTAATAGTTGATACAGCAAAGTATCACTACCTTGCTTGGAAAGAACTTGCAAAAGGTTTAAATTTTAACTTTACGAAAAAAGATAACGAACGATTAAAAGGTGTAAGCCGAATGCGTTCGCTTGATATTTTGTTGGAAATCGGTAAAAAAGATTTAGATGAAGAAACAAAACTGAAATTTGCCGAAAATAAAAACAAAAAATATCTCGAATACATTTTAAAAATGACACCTGATGAAATCTTACCCGGTGTAATTGATTTTTTAGAAGAATTACAAAGTAAAAACATAAAAATTGCACTCGGCTCTGCAAGTAAAAATGCAATGACAATTTTAAATCAGTTAAAACTGAAAGATTATTTTGAAGTAATTATTGACGGAACAAAAGTAAGCAAAGCAAAGCCCGACCCGGAAGTTTTCCTTAAAGCAACACAAGAATTAAATGTAAAACCCGAGGAATGTATCGTTTTTGAAGATGCCGAAGCAGGTATTGAAGCAGCAATTAACGGGGGGGTTAAATGTGTAGGTATCGGTTCTCCCGAAAATTTAGGCAAAGCAAATTATGTTACGGAAGGTTTTGAAAATGTAAGTTTTAAAAAAATAATTGAATTGTTGAATTAACTGAATAATTGAATTGTTATGGATAATAAAAAGATTGAATTTATCAATGAAATGAAAAAAAGGACGAAAGGTATTGCTTTGAGAGTAATAAATTTACAATCAAAAATGCCGAATAATCAAATATCATGGATTATAGGCAAACAAATACTCCGTTCCGCTACTTCGGTTGCTGCAAATTACAGAGCAGCAAGCAAAGCTCGTTCAGGTAGATATTTTTATTCAAAATTAAGTATTGTAATTGAAGAAACTGATGAAACAATGTTTTGGTTAGAGCTCCTTGCAGATGCTAAGATTTTTCCGAAATAAAAAACTACTGATTTACATAAAGAATTAAATGAACTTTTATCAATTTTTATGTCAGCAAGAAAAAACACAAAACAAAATCTTAATAATAAATAAATATTCAAAATTCAGTCATTCAAAAATTCAGTCAATTCAAAAAAAATGAAACAATATATAAAACCCCACCCTTGGAAAATAATTGAAGAAGGATTATTGCCGGAATATAATAAGGTGTCCGAAAGTATTTTTAGTTTGGGCAACGGAAAAATAGGACAAAGAGCAAATTTTGAAGAATATTACTCAGGCGAAACTTTAAGAGGAAATTACATTTCAGGCATTTATTACCCGGACAAAACACGTGTGGGCTGGTGGAAAAACGGTTATCCCGAATACTTTGCCAAAGTGCTTAATGCTCCGGATTGGACAGGAATAAAAATAACAATAAACGGACAAAAATTAGATTTGCACACCTGCAAAATAACTGATTTTAAACGAGTTCTGAATATGAAAAAAGGA
>CAMZKV010000111.1 GCA_947311445.1 uncultured Chlorobiota bacterium
ACAACAAACGGCGGAGCAACAGATACAGAAAATTATTCGGCAGGAAATACACATACAATTGTGCTGTTAATAAATGCGGAATCAGATATTGTTACAAATAATAATGAAGCAAATACCGTATCTTCAATTATGAATGATGCAACAATTACCACAACCGCAAACGGCACGGAAGTTTGGCAATTTACTATTCGTGACGGCGGCTCGGATAATACCGATGCCGATAATCTTGCAACAATAGTTAACGCAATAACGATTACACAAGCATCAGGCAATGCAATGGACAACTGGGACGATGCTATTCTTGCTTGTGCATTATTTAACGGAAATACTTTGATAAATAATTCACCCACAATTACTTCAAATCAAATACAATTTTCCGGCTCTCCGTTAATTTCTGTTCCCGATGAAGGAAGTGTAACATTATCACTTAGAATTTCAATTCAAACAAGTCCGAATGACAGCGGAAATAATAATGATGGCGACGATTTTGTTTTTCAAATATCACAAGGAAATGTTACGGCTGATGCAGCAGGTTCAGGTTTTGACACTTTTTCTGCAACAACTTCAACAAACGGAAAAAACGTTTTTGATGTTACGGCAACAGAACTTCATTTTGTTCAACAACCATCTGATATTGGTGTAGATAATGTTATGGTTCCGCACCCTTCCGTAGAAGCAACTGATGCAAACGGAAACAGAGATTTAGACTATACGGCAAATATTTCACTCTCATCAACCGGAACTATGACAGGTTCACCCATAAGTGTTGCTGCTGTTGCAGGTATTTCAGAATTTTCAAATGTTGTTCATACTGTTGTTCAAACAAACAGGGAATTAAGTGCTACATCAGGTTCTCTTACAGCAACAGGAAACAGCATACAATTTGATGTTTTAAATATTACTACTTTTGATTACGGTGATTTGGCTATTTTGGCTGTTAATACAAATATAGATGACGGAAAAGACCAAATTGCTTTTGTTTCTTTTATTGATATTTTACCCGGAACAAAATTTTATTTAACCGACAATGGCTATGAAAGAGAATTTGCAGACCAATGGGGCGGTACAGAGGGAGTTATATCCATTACCCGTACCGGTTCTACTCTTACGGCAGGAACAATAATTGTAATTGAAGGAACTAATGCAAGCGGAAATATAACTTTACCATCACATTTTGAAGTTTATACAGATGGTGCAATAGACAATAATTGGACAAAAACAGCTTTAAGCGGCACAGGTATTGGCGGTTTCAACCTTAACGATGATGATGATGTTTGGATTATGCAAGGCGGAACTTGGACAAATTCAACCACGCATCACTCAACTTATGACGGAACTGTTCTTTACGGCTGGACTGAAAGTGGTTGGGATACAGGTGTTGGTAACGGAACAAACGGAACAAAATGGTCAAGTTTATATCCTTCATCAAAATGTTTTACAACAGTTGCTCCGACAGGAAACGGAAAAGTGAAATTTAATGATCCTAATGACCCTGATTTTTCAACAACAACAAATTCTCAATTAGATTGGATTGCATTAATTAATGAAACAGGAAATTGGGATACTTATGCTGATAACACTGCATACAATAACGGCGGCTTTGATTACAAAGGAGACACAAGTGCTCCGCAACTTACGATTGCTGCAAATAATCATACCGAAGGAGTTTGGAACGGCTCTGCAAGTACTGATTGGTTCGACTGTTCAAACTGGGAAACGCTATCAGTTCCCGATGAAAATATTGATGTTGTTATTGACGGCGGAGCCGGCAACGAAGCAATTGTTGATGCTTCTTCTCCAAATTCAGATTTATACGGAGATATTGCAAAAACAAAAAATATGACCATTGAAAACGGAATTTGGGTTGAAGTAAATACTTCTGCCGACAAATTAGAAGTTCACGGAAATCTTCTCATTGAAAATAATGCAATATTGGATATGAACGATGATATTGCCGGAAATACAGACGGCGTATTAGATTTATACGGAAATTGGACTAATAATTCTAATACAAGCGGCTTTGATGAAGGACAAAGCACAGTAAACCTACTCGGCTCAACTACCCAAACAATTACTTCCGGGCATACAGAGGAATTTTATAATTTAGTTGTAAATAACAGTTCTCCGGTGGGTGTTGTTCTGGGTGGTTCAATAGACGTAAACGGTGAACTTACTCATACAAACGGAACAATAGACCTTAACGGTAAAAATTTAAACTGCTCGGGAGTTTATGCAAGAACAAACGGAGAGTTTAAAGGAAATTCTGCCTCAGATTTTACTTTTGACGGTGCAGGTGCTATTGCAGATTTGCATTTTTCTGCACCTTTGGAACTTCATGATTTAATTCTCGGAAGAACAGAAACTGTTGATTTACAGAGTAATTTAGATATTTATCATGAATTACAAATAATTGCGGGAGCAGAAATTGCAAACAACGGAAATAATATAAACGTAAGAAAAGTTGTTGATATTAACGGAACACATTCCGGAACCGGAAAAATTATATTATCAAATACTGCTTCCGGTAAATATGCAGTGCAAGGAACTGGAAGTATCGGAAATATTGAAATGAACAGTGCCGGAGATGATGCACTTCTCGGAAATGCCGTAAACGTAAACAACTTTACACTAACAGCAGGACATTCTTTTGATACCGATGATTATAATATGAATGTAACAGGCAACTGGATAAATAATGTGTCAAACTCAACTTTCGTAGAAGGAACGGGAACCGTAACTTTTAACGGAACAAGCACACAAACAATTACCGCACCCAACGGACAAGAGTTTTACAATTTAGTAATTGATAATCCTACAATTACAAACGCTTCATTATTAACCGTTCAGAATGATTTAACGATTAATGCGAGTGATGTGTTTACAATAAATTCCGGAAAAAATGTTACTGTTACGGGAACACTAACTAATACACCGGGAACAAGCGGCTTAATAATAAAATCAGATGCAACAGGCACAGGTTCTTTAATTCATAATACTGCAAATATTCCAGCAACAGTCGAAAGATTTTTAACAGGAGATTATTGGCATTATATTTTTGCACCTTTAACAGAAATTGACACATCAACCTATTCTATTGTTTCTTGGGGTGCAAGAAATCCTAATTTTTATTGGTACAACGAACCGATTGCTGATTATTGGAACGGAACAACTGTTTATAGTCCAACAGGATGGTCAAATGTAAATACCGGAAATAATTTAGGAAAACTATATACAGACAGAGGATATATTCATTATTTTTTAAGTGATAAGGTATTCTCTCAAAACGGAGGAAACCTTGATGTAAATAATAAAACATTTGGTTTAACTTTAACAGATAATGACGGAGAAAATCATCCAAATTATGATGAGCCTCCTGCATGGTCGGGATGGGATAAATTTGACGGGTGGAACTTAATCGGAAATCCGTATGTATCAGCAATTGATTGGAATGCAATACCATTAGCAAACAAAACAAATATTGAAGACTTTGTTTATTATTATGATGACACGCAAGATAAATATTTATGCTACGGCGGAAATCCTCCTTTTGATAATAACGGAGTTTCAATAAACGGAGGAACACAATATATTCCTGCGGGGCAAAGCGTTATGGTAAAAGCAACTTCAACCGGAAATTTCACAATTCCTGCAAATACAAGAGTTCATAGCTCACAGGCATTCTATAAAAAAAACAGTAAAGATATTTCTCCTAATTTCTTAAAATTTAGAATTGAGAAAGATAACTATTTTGATGAAACCATTGTAAGGGCTTTTGAAGGAGCTACAAATGAGCATGATGCAAAATATGATGCACATAAAATGTTTGTTGCAAACAATGACAAACCCCAAATTTTTACAAATATTGATGCAGGAAATTCAATGTATGCAGTTAATTCAATTCCGATAATTACAAACAATAGAGTTATTCCGATTTCATTAAGAATTGGTGTTACAGGAAATTATACTATAAGATTTACCGAAAACAGTTTTGAAAATATGCATATTTGGTTAGAAGATCTTACTTTAAACGAAACATTAAATTTATTGCATAATAGTGCATATACTTTTTCTCAGTCTGCAGAAGTAAATGAAGGAAGATTTTTCTTACATTTTGGTTTAAATACAAACCCAATTGTAAATTCAAATATCCCTGATCAAGAAACAAATGTTGATGAATTATATACTTATGATATTTCAGACAATATATTTATTGATAATGATTTTGAAGATTCTTTAACCTTAAGTGCCACACTTGAAGATGGTTCAGACTTACCAGCTTGGTTAACATTTAATTCAGAATTAAATCAATTCTTTGGAACTCCGTCGGATGTAGAATTATTAAATATTAAAGTTACTGCAACAGACGTATTTGGTGCTGAAATTTCCGATGTTTTTAAACTAAATATTAAAACAACTATTTCTGTTACAAAACTTTCTGAAAGTTTAATTTCAGTTTATCCAAACCCTGCAAAGAATATTGTTACTGTTGAATTTGGTAAAACTTTAAATTTTATTGTTTCAATAATTGATATAACAGGAAAAGAGTTAATTTCTAAAAATGTTAATTCTAAAAAGACAGAATTTTATATTAAAAACTTTGCAAAGGGAATTTATTTTATTGATATTAAAACAAATAAACAAAGTTTAAGAAAGAAATTAATTATTGAATAAAAATATATTAAACTTATAAAAAAAGACCAAGAAAGTAATCTTGGTCTTTTTTTTTTTAGCAAACTTGGTATCTAAACCAGCATTATAATCAAATATTAACACTAAGAATATTTTCCTTCTGCCAATTTCACTTTTATTTCAGAAAATGCAGCAATAGTTTTATCAACATGTTCTTGAGTATGCGAAGCTGTAGGAATTAGCCTTAACATTATTTTTCCTTTCGGAATAACAGGATAAACAACAGCAGAACAAAAAATACCATAGTTTTCACGTAAATCTTTTGTAATTTCAATAACCATTTCGGCATCTCCATCAAAAAACACAGGTGTTACAGGAGATTCAGTAACGCCAAGATTAAAACCTTCGTCTCTTAAACCTTTCTGTAAAGAGTTTACTATATCCCATAATTTCTTTTTATGTTGTGGCTCATCCTTAAGCATTTTAAGTCTTTGAAAAGCCCCCATAACCATAGGCATAGGCAAAGATTTTGCAAAAATTTGAGAACGCATTGTGTATCTTAAATAATCAATAATGCTTTTATCACTTGCAACAAAACCACCAATTCCGGCAAATGCTTTAGCAAAAGTCCCAAAATAAATATCTATTTTATCCTGAACACCAAAATGCTCACCGGTTCCGGCTCCGGTTTTTCCCATTGTTCCAATTCCATGAGCATCATCAATAAAAATTCTAAATTCATATTTATCCTTTAAATCAGTAATTGCCTTTAAATTTCCTAAATCTCCTTCCATTCCAAAAACTCCTTCTGTTATAACAAGTATTCCTCCTTTGTCATTTGCATTATTTTTAAGATATTTTGTAGCATGAGCAAGTTGCTTGTCCAAACTCTCCATATCATTATGTTTAAAAACAAAACGTTTGCCCATATGTAATCTTGCACCATCTAAAATACAGGCATGCGAATCGGAGTCGTAAACAATAACATCATTTCTGTCAACCAAAGAATCAATTATTGAAACCATACCTTGGTAACCGTAATTTAATAAATACCCACTTTCTTTACTTACAAAATCAGCAAGTTTTTGCTCTAAATCTTCATGATATTTTGTATTTCCGGTCATCATTCTTGCTCCCATTGGATATGCCATTCCGTATTTTGCGGCAGCATCGGCATCAACTTTTCTAACTTCTGGCGTATTTCCTAAACCTAAGTAATTATTTACACTCCAAGTAATTACATCTTTTCCATTAAATTTCATAACAGGTCCAATCTCCCCTTCTAATTTTGGAAAAGTCATATATCCATGAACAGATGCTTGAAATTTGCCAAGATCAGTTTTTGAGGTATCTAATTTTTTAAATATATCCACAATATTTTTTCTTTAAATTAATACTTTATATTTGACAGATTGCAAAGATAAAAAAAGTTTTTCCTTATTTTAACAGAATATATAAAAGTTAAGTTTTTACAACAAATTGTAATTTCATATATTTGTGAAATTAATTTTCTTTTTGAAATAAAGTATTAATATGCAACATATAATAAGCGGAATTCAACAAATCGGTGTAGGAGTAACAAATGCAGAAAAATCTTGGAAATGGTATCGTGAAAATTTAGGATTTGATATCCCAATAGTAAACGACAAACATCCTGCCGACAGAATGATGCGATACACAGGTGGCAAAGCAAGAGAAAAACACGCAATAATTGCAATTAATCTTCAAGGTGGAGGAGGTGTTGAAATTTGGCAATATTTAAAAAGAAAACCAAAACAAGCAGAATTTGAAATTCAGGCAGGAGATTTTGGTGTTTTTGCTGGAAAAATTAAAAGTAATAATTTAGAAAAAGCATTTAATAATTTCAAAAATAAGAAAATAAAACTCTTATCTGAAATTGAAAGCGACCCAAAAGAAAATAAACATTTTTTCTTTGAAGATTTAAATGGAAATATATTTCAGATGATTGAAGATGATTTTATCTTTGCAAATACTGATGCTCTTTCGGGAGGAATTTATGGAGCAATAATTGGAGTTTCTGATATTGAAAAATCAATTAAATTTTATAGGGAAGTTTTAGGATATGATCTTGTAGAATTTAAAGAAACCGGAATTTTTAAAGATTTTTCAGGTCTTAAAAGAGGAAACAAAAAATTTGACAGAGTTCTTCTTTCTCATAAAAAACCAAGAAAAGGTGCTTTTAGCGAAATGTTTGGAAACAGCCAAATAGAGCTTATTAAAATTTATGATGAAACTCCTAAAAAAATATATGAAAACAGATACTGGGGCGACCCGGGTTTTATTCAAATTTGTTTTGACATTAGAAACATGAAAGCTCTGAAAAAGCATTGTGAAAACAATGGACATCCATTCACAGTAGATAGTTTGCCCGAAAGTTACCAAAACAAAGGAACAACTTTTGAAATGGGTGATGCAGCAGGACATTTTACATATATTGAAGACCCCGATGGAACACTAATTGAATTTGTTGAAACACATAAAATTCCTATTATAAAAAAAATAGGGTGGAATCTTAATTTATTAAGTAGAAAACCGGAAAAAACTCTTCCAAAATGGATGCTAAAAACATTAGCATGGAATAGAATTAAATAAATAAATTAAAAAAAAATATAATTATGAATAAAAAAGTAGAAAAAGCATTAAATAAACAAATTGAGTTAGAACATTTTTCTTCTCAACTATATTTGGCAATGGCATCTTGGGCAGAAAAAACAGGCTATAATGGTTCTGCAAATTTTCTTTATGCACATTCAGAGGAAGAAAGAGAACATATGTTAAAACTTTTTCATTATATAAATGATAGAGACGGACATGCAATTGTTCCAAAAGTTGACCAACCTGTATTAGATTACAAATCAATTCAGGATGTTTTTAAAGAAATATATGAGCATGAGAAAATGATTTCTAAAGAAATAAACAACTTAGTAGGACTTTGCTATGACGAAAGAGATTTTACAACACAAAGTTTCTTACAATGGTATGTTACTGAGCAAATTGAAGAAGAAAATCTTTTCAGTAATATTCTTGACAAATTAAATTTGCTTGGAGGAGACAAGGCAAAAATGTATATGTTTGACTCTGAAATGGAAAAATTATTATCTGCTCAACAAGCATCCGAAGAATAATATTTTTTTCAATTAAAATGTCAATATTTAGTCATTTTATTATGTTGGTTTATATTTAAAGATTTGCTAAATATATGTTTGATGTATCTATTTTCTATATAATTTTACTTAAAACAGATTTAGCAAATCTTACCTAAGTAATAAAATTGAAACTTGCTTAAAAATCGGCTTGACATTTTAATTCTTCAAACCCGTCATTCCAATTTTAATGCACATTTTTATTTCCTAAATTCAAGTAGTAAATGCAAATTAACTTTATACTTTTAAACTTTTAACTTTTTTAGACACATGAATAACACTAAAAAAAAGATTTTAATAATATTGCTATTAGTTTCAATTTTCTCCTGTAAAACAGATTTAGAAAAAATTAGAGCCTTATCTAACAAAGAAGAATTACCTGATGTTATTGTAGAGAATTTAAATACTAATTACAGTATTAACGGTTCAACACAAGTTATTCTTTCAACTCCGAAAGCATACAAATACACATCTGACACAAAGCAATATACACTTTTTCCTGATGGAATAAACTTGAGATTTTATGATAAAGACATGAATATGCATTCAAGTTTAGTTTCAGATTATGCAATTTATTATGAAAAAAAGAAATTTGCAAAAGCTAGTGGAAATGTAGTAATTACAAACTTAAATGGGAGTGTTTTAAAAACAGAAGAGATTTTTTTAGATGAAAAAGAAGAAAAAATTTATTCAGTTGTTCCTGTGAATATAAAAGATAAAGATGGTTTTGAAATTACAGGAGAAGGTGGCTTTGAATCTAATCTTGACTTTACAGTTTATAGGTTTACAGATGTTTCAGGTGTAAAAATTATAAAAGATGAAGAAAACAAAGAACTCACGGAGGAAAGTTCGGATAATAAAAAACAAATAAAATAATAGCTAATTTCCTATGATTAAAGTAACTAATATAAAAAAATCTTTCGATAATCTTCAAGTCTTAAAAGGAATTAACATTGATGTTAAAAAAGGCGAAATTGTTTCTGTTGTAGGACCTAGCGGTGCCGGAAAAACAACTTTATTACAAATTATTGGTACTCTTTCAACTCCCGATTCCGGAGAATTATTAATTAATGGAACTAACGTCAATAGTTTATCCCAAAAACTTCTTTCTAAATTTAGAAATGAGAATATTGGCTTTGTTTTTCAATTTCATCACCTTTTACCTGAGTTTACTGCTATTGAAAATATTTGTATGCCTGCGTTTATAAAAGGCATCAGTAAAAAAGAAGCAAGTAAAAAAGCAATGGAATTACTTGATTTCCTTAACCTTACTAACAGAGCAGAACATAAACCTGCTGAGATGTCCGGAGGAGAACAGCAGAGAGTTGCAGTTGCAAGAGCATTAATTAATAAACCTGCAATTGTTCTTGCAGATGAACCTTCCGGTAATTTGGATACAAAAAACAAAAAAGACTTACATAATTTATTTTTTTCACTTCGAGAAAAATTCAATCAAACCTTTGTTATAATTACTCACAATAACGAACTGGCAGAAATGTCTGACCGCATTATAAAATTAGAAGATGGTATAGTAAAATTATAATATAACATTCCATGCCTTTTCTAAAATTTTTCTTTTCTCATTAACAATAACTTTTTTATTGTCAATAACTTTTAAATAATTATTTTTTAAAACTTTACCTAAATAAGTTGACTTCTCTTTAAATAATTTTTCAAATTCAACTTTATCATTAGCTTTAATGCTCACAATAAATCGTGAATGGCTTTCGGAAAATAACTTTGCGTTGATGGGCAAAATATTAAAATTATCTAAAGATATTTCTACTCCAAAATCAGTTCCAATTATACATTCACTAATAGCTGTAAGCATTCCGCCGTCGGAAATATCGTGTGCCGATACAATTAAATTTTGCTCATTTGCCTGCATCATTTTTAAATAAGTATCTTTTGCTTCTTCTTTTCTTACTTTCGGAACATTTGCCCCGAGTTCGTTAAAAAGTTTGTAAAATTCGGAAGCTCCGAGTTCGTCGTACGTTTTCCCAACCTGATAAATTAAATCCCCTGCTTGCTTAAAATCGGAAGTAATCGTATTTCTGACATCTTTAATTTTTGATGCCATTGAATACAAAATTGTCGGCGGAACGGAAATCTTTACACCTTCGGCCTTAAAATCATTTTTCATACTGTCCTTGCCGGAAGTCATAGGAATATCGTAAAAAGTTGACATGTCGTAAAGTGCTTCACACATTTGAACAAGTTTAGCTAAGTTTTCTTTTCCGTCAGGATTTTTTTCGGGATGATAAAGACTGTCGGGAACGCAAAAATTATCGTTTACAGTCCAAAAAATATCATCATTTTTTTTCATGTTAGGCAAGGTTCCACCTACTGCAATTATCTGACGCACAGCTTCATCAAAAGCACCGGCAGACATTTCGTAAGCATCAATATCGCCGAATTTGGGCATAATTCCGTTTGAAACGGCAATGCCTTCAAAACTTTCGTGTTCCAAACGCATTACGGCGGCATCCTGCGGACTTGTTCCCTTTTCGCCCATCAAAGGTTTTATTATGCTTTTGCCTTTTACTTCATGGTCGTATTTTCTGATAATATTTTCACGCGAACTTATGTTTAAACTTGACAGAAGTTTTACAAGAATATCTTCGTAATTTTCAATTTTAATATTTTGAGGTTCAGATAATTGTAGCGATTTTAATTCTGCCTGCATCTTTTTTTGCGGCACACCGTTGTGTAAGAAATCTAAATCAATATGATGAATTAATTTTTCTTTAAAAGTAATATCCAAAAAGCCGGAATTTGTAAAATAACCTATATCGGTGCATTCAACTTCCATATTTTCAGCTAATTCAAAAAACTTATCAATATTTTGCGGTTCAACAACTATGGTCATACGTTCCTGCGATTCGGAAACAAAAATTTCCCAAGGTTTAAGTCCGGAATATTTCAAAGGAACTTTTTCGAGATTTACGTGTGCTCCGCCTGTAATTTCGGCAAGTTCGCCTACGGAAGA
>CAMZKV010000112.1 GCA_947311445.1 uncultured Chlorobiota bacterium
TGACGATTTATTTTCAGTTTATCTTAATGGAAAACAAATATTCAAAGTAAAAGACACAACTTTTACAGAAGCAGGCAAAGTTGGTTTATGGACAAAGGCTGATGCTGTTAGTTATTTTGATGATTTTGAAGTTAAACTTGTCAATTAGAAACAAAAAAATTGAAGAATAAGGTCATACGATGATTTTGAGTTCATCGTATGACGAAAAAACCGCAATTATTGAAATTGCGGTTAAAAAAACAGGTATTGAAAAAATTATTGTGTATCTTTATATAGGAGAGTTAGGTTTCCTGTTTTTACAAAAACTTCTCCATCAGAAAATTTACCGGAACATTTCCAAATATAAACACCTTCGGGAGATATTTTACCTTTATTATATCCATTCCAACCATATTCAATTTGGTTGCTTTCAAATACTACACTGCCATACCTATTAAATATAACTAACTTATATTCAGACACTTCACAGCTAAATAATGGACTAAATACAGCATTTGAATACATACCTTTTTCAGCATATCCACTATTAGCACCACTCAAATCAGGAACAAATCCTGTTGGGGCATTAATTTTATGTTTTTCTCCTTTTATTTCTAAATTTTTAAAAACTGAAGTATCTGAACAATTATACTCATTAAAGCATATCAAAGAAATATCATAGAAGCCGGGAGTTGAGTATTTATTATAAGGATTTCTTGATGTTGATAAATTTTTATCTCCAAAATTCCAATTGCAAGAAGTAAAGCCTGAGCTAAGATTTGCAAACTTAATTTCATCATTTTCAAATGCATTATCTTTTTCGGAAATTACAAATTCAGCTTTGGGTTTAGAATAAACTGTAATTTTCTTTGAAATTGAAGAAAAATTACTGCCGGATTTTACAGTTAGTGTAACAGTATATTCTCCGGCAGTTTTAAACACAAAAATAGGGTTTTCCTCAGATGAAGTTGTACCATTTCCAAAATCCCATAAGTAACTGTTGCAGTTTTCGGATGCGTTTGTGAAAAGCACGGCAACAGGCACACAAGCAGCAGATATACTTGCAGAGAACTTAGCATAAGGTTTAAAGGCTAATTTCACATTTTGTTCTACTTCACCATTTTGCACTAAATTTGTGTATGATTCGTTAACATGAGTATTTGTTATTAAATCAATTGTTTGTGTAAGTTTTTTTTCTGTTTTTCCTTTAATTTCTGATTGTTTATTGATTATTTCTTTTTCAGTTTCTTCTATAATTTCTTTTTTAGGAATAAATCCGTTATCTGAAAGATTCTTTATTTTTTTGGTTTCAGTTACTAAAATGTTGTTTTTTTTATTTTCTGATATTATTTTTTTATTCTTAGGATAAAATAATATTGCACTTAATGTAATTACTATAATTGCAAGGTAATATATATTAAAACTACTCAGATTAAATGTAAAGAACTTATTTATCAATAATTTCTTACTAATATTTTTCCACAGAGAATTTGATGGACTAACTGTATGGTTTTCAAGCCCATTTTTAAATAAGTTTTCAATATTTTGACTTCTCTTTGTCATTCTAAATTTAATAATTTATTGCTTTCCAATTTTTATTCTTGATATTTTTTCTAATTTTTCCCTAATCTTTTCTTTTGCTCTTGAATATTGCGATTTTGATGTATTTACACTAATTTCCAACATCTCTGCAATATCTTTATGTTTATATCCTTCAATTGCGTAGAGGTTAAACACAACTTTATAACCTTCCGGCAAACTATTTATAACAGACAATAACTCTTCTTTTGTGAAAGGAGACTCATACATTTCATGATTTTCTGTTTGAGTTTCTTTAATTTCTGAAATATCATAATTCTCATTGTGCTTTTTATTTTTATGATAATACGAAATTGCAGTATTCACAATTATTCTTCTCATCCAACCTTCAAAAGAGCCTTTTCCACTGAAATCATTCATTTTAGTAAAAATCCTTATAAAACCTTCTTGCAAAACATCTTCTGCTTCCGATTTTGATTTTGAATATCTGATGCAAATACCGAGAAGCAAAGGAGAATATACATCGTATAATTCCTTTTGGGCTTTTCTGTCATTTTTTCTACATCTTTCAATTATTTTACTTAAATCAATCATCTGCTTTCACTATATTGACAGCATTAGTCTTAAAAAGGTTGCAAGTATTATTTTTTTAAAAAAAATATCAAATAAATTTAAAATAAAATACTGATATTCACTACTATAATAATCAGATTTTTTTTAGAAATTCTTTCTGTTCTCGGGTAAGTTGTTTTGATTTATCAATAATACTCAATAAAACTTGCTTCTGTTTATTTGCTTCATTATTTTTTTTGAACTCTCTCAACATTTTAATATACTCGCTCTGCCAAAAAACATTTTCGGGATATTCTTTCAGAAGTTGATTAAATCTTAAATTTGAAAGCTCAAAATTCTTTGTATCTTTTCTGTATATATTTGCAAGATGAAGTTTACTTCTAATTCTAGTTTTCTTATCGCTTGAAGTAGTACATTCCAATAAAAGTTTTAAACCTTTTTTTTTATTTCCAGATGGAAAAAGAATTATAATAGGATATGCAATTGGATAATCTTCTTTTGCAGTTTCTATAAAAAAATTATACATCCCGGAAATTAGTTTCATATTAGTATTCTGTTCATGCTTTTGGGCATATTCAAATTGTTTCATTATTCCTGATAGATCTTTAATTGCTCTTATAAATTGTTTTTTCTCAACTTGAATTTTTAGCAATATTGATTTTGCAGAAATTAAATAAAATACCTCATTACTTGTTAAGTTTTTTTTATTTGACAATTTTTCGTTTACAAAATCTGCATTTCTCTTACACAAAGCATAGTATTTTTCACTTTTGCCAGAAATATCATACATAACCAAATAATAATTTGAAAAAGCTAATTTAGTTTTTACATCATTTGCTTTGTTTTTATTCAAATATTTTAAAATTATTCTTGTCCTTGAATATTCTCCGGAAAACATACTTTCATAATAATCATTATAAGTATATGTTTCCTGAGCTACAAGTTGAGTTATAAAAACAATGTTTATAAAAAATAATATCTTTAAAAATTTCATCTTCATTAGATTGCAAAAATATAATAAAAAACAATAAAAAATTTATTATATCTTTCATATTAGAATGAACTTTGTAAATTTGTAAACAAATATTAAATGCATAAATTATGGAAAGAAAAGAAATAACAAAAGATATATCTATTGAAGAATTAGTTGATAATTATCCTTTTTCAGTAGAGTTTCTTGCAAAAAACGGTATTCGTTGTATTGTTTGTGGAGAACCAATTTGGGGAACATTGGAAGAGGCTGCTGAGGAAAAAGGTTTTTCTAAAGAAAAAATTGACAAGTTTGTAGAAGAACTTAATGTTTTGAATGATAATTTTGAAAATAATGTTTCAAATGACATTTCTAAAATTGAAACCGGAAAGTTTGATGTATAGATTTTATTAAAAGCAGAATTCAAGTCTCTAATGCAACTTTTTCTTATATTTATTTCTGCAAACTAAACACCTGTATAATATTATTATACATAAAACAATTAGAAGTTATTAGGATAATATTTTTGTGTTATAAAACACTAAAAAATAAAATTTACAACATTAAATAATATTTAAAATGAAATCACACAGAAAAGAACTTTGGTTTAATACAACAAGCAGAAGACAATTGTTAAACATAACGACAGAAGTGCAAAATGAAATAAATGAAAGCGGTATAAAAGATGGTTTTGTTCTTGTAAATGCAATGCACATTACTGCAAGCGTTTTTATTAATGATGATGAGTCCGGCTTACATCAAGATTATGAAAATTGGCTTGAAAAACTTGCTCCTGAAAAACCTTACTCTCAATACAACCACAATACTTATGAAGATAATGCCGATGCACATTTAAAACGTACAATTATGGGTCGTGAAGTTGTTGTGGCAATAACTGACGGAAAATTAGATTTTGGACCTTGGGAAAGAATTTTCTATGGAGAATTTGATGGAAAAAGAAGAAAAAGAGTACTTGTTAAAATTATTGGCGAATAACTTTTTTATACTTTTCTATACATTAATTCTGTTAACTCTTCATATTCATCGAAAGAGTAATTGTAACCTGATGCTTTGTTCTTTTTTAGAAGATTTACAATTTCGTCTTTTTTATCATAAATGATATTTGCTTCTTCAAGATATACAGGGGAATTAATTGAGTGAAAGAAATATTCAAGTTTCTCAATAAAGTCAGAAATATCTTCTGTTCCATAAATCAGTTTTGAAAGGTTTCTAATCCTATTTGGAATTTTATTCTTCATTAACTTTAGCCATGCGGGATATGCAATTGATAGGCTTGCTCCATGAGGCATATCATACAAAAGTGACAAGTTATGTCCAATATCATGCACTCCCCAATCCCCACCAGTCTTACCAATAGAAGTTGTTCCATTTAAAGCATAAGTTGACTGCAACATAATATTTGCTCTGTAATCATAATTAAATGGTTCTTTCAAAACAAGTGGTGCATAGTGCATCGTTTCTTTTACTATTATTGCAACGAAATTATCAGCTAAACTTGAATTTCCATATCCAAAATAATTTTCAAAAGCATGAGCAATAATATCAACTATTCCGTAAGCAGTATAATCTTTTGGTACTGAAAAAGAGAATGTTGGGTCTAAAAAAGAATGTTTAGGGTACATTATTTCATAACCAAAACCTAACTTCTCGTTTGTTTTATGATTTTGAATAACGGCATAGGGGTTCATTTCTGTTCCTGTTGCTGCCAATGTTAGAATTGTAAAAATTGGCAATGCTTTTTGGGGTATTATTTTTGACTTCACGACATCCCAAACATCTAATTTCTCTGGTATGCAAACAGCTATTGCCTTTGCAGAATCAATAACACTTCCTCCTCCAAGAGCAAGTACAAGCTCCACTTTATTTTTTATGCCAATCTCAATTGCTTTTTCAACATCCTTTTCAATGGGATTTGATTTTATACCTGAATATTCAATATATTCTATACCTGCTTCTGTTAATATATCCGTTACAATTTTATGGTAACCAAATTTAATTACTGAGCTTTTTCCATATACTAGAAGAACTTTATTCCCATATTTTTTTATATTATTTGCCAAGTCTTTTAGAATATTTTTTCCAAA
Source organism: uncultured Chlorobiota bacterium (assembly GCA_947311445.1). GTDB lineage: Bacteria > Bacteroidota > Bacteroidia > Bacteroidales > JAADGE01 > JAADGE01. The sequence goes on from CAMZKV010000112.1 coordinate 5,167, forward strand.
ATGCAATGAAACAGGATTATATATATTAAAATTTTCCATTATTTCTTATTTTATTATACATATCATATAAAACTACACTTGTAGCAGTTGCTACATTTATTGAGGTGTTAATTCCGTTCATGGGAAGATGTAAAGATATATCTCCAACATCAATAAGTTCCTGAGAAACTCCTGTAATTTCAGCTCCCAAAACTAAACAAATCGGTTTTGAAAACTTATATTCAGAATAAGGAATACTTTTGTTTGTTTTATCAAGAATAATGATTTCATATCCTTGCTTTAACTTTGCAATATCCTTTAAGTTAGACAGATAGCTAAATTCAACATATTTACTTGTTGCTCTTGATTTTCTTTGCAACAGTTTATTATTCAGTTCTTCATTATAATTATAAAAATATATTCTTTGAATTCTTAAAGCATCTGCTATCCTGAAAATCATTCCAACATTTCCCATATCGTTTAAACCATCAAGTAGAAGGATAATAGGTATTCTGTTAAAACTAATATTGTTCATAGACTTCTTATCGTCTGTATAGTTATGCTGAAATTCTTTCATCTTATTAACTAAAAAAAGCAGTCGTATAATGACTGCTTTTTAAATTTTTTTAATATTATATTATTGAGCTTTTACTAATCTTATTCCAGCTAGACCTTCTTCTTGATCTTGCTCTAGATTAAATCTTCTACTATTTCTTAAAACATCAGGACGACACATAAAATTTCCGCCTCTACATACTTTTGTAACTCCTGTTTCAGGCCCAGTCGGATTATCTTCGGGGGAATTTTCATAATACTTTGCATCATAATAATCATAACACCATTCCATAGCATTTCCTGTCATATCATAAATTCCTAATTCATTTGGTTTTTTTTGTCCTACTTCATGAGCAGTATTTCCTGCATTGTTAATACTCCATGCAACTTCATTTAAATCATGGCTTCCACTAAAAGCATAATCTTTAGATTTCATTCCTCCTTTTGCAGCATACTCCCATTCTGCTTCTGTTGGTAAACGATACCCGTTTGAGCCTTCAATATAAGTTGCAATAAAACTGTTACTATCTCTTTTTAATTTATAACATTTATCTAATCTACTGGCACGACTCAGCCAATTACAGTACATTACTGCATCTTCCCAAGTTAAATTATTAATAGGACTTCTTTCATCTCCGTCAGGCAGTTTATGTCCTGTTACCCTACAGAAAAGTGCATAATCGCCAACAGTTACTTCATATTTTGACATAAAGAATGAATTTAAAGTAACTTTATGTTCCGGTCTTTCATCTGAGTTTGCACTATAGTCATTGCCCATATAAAAATCTCCACCTTCAACTAAAACCATTTCAGGCCCTTTATCTTGAGCAAATGAATAATTGAAAATAAAAAATAGTACTGATAAGTAAGTTAAAAATTTCATAATTTTATTTTTTGTTTTATAATTATATCTACAAATTTAGTTTTTTTAATTTTAATAATAAAATAATTTTCATTTAAGATGTCTTCTAAAAATTAATTTCTGTTAAAAAACAAATATAATGACCAAAATTCAAGAGTTAAATATTTAAAAAAACTTAAAGTTTCATTGTTTTATTAAATCTTTTGCTATTTGCATCCTTTTTTGAAACAATTATATCTTTTTTATCAATTTTCCAGTCTATTTTTAGATTTTCATCATTATAAAGAATACTTCTCTCGTGTTTTGGACTGTATATATTATTGATTTTATATGATACCTCAGCTGTTTCACTCAAAACAGAAAAACCATGTGCAAAACCTTCGGGAATTAATAATTGTTTTTTATTTTCTTCATTTAATTCTATTGAAAAACTTTTTCCAAAAGTTGGGCTTTCTTTTCTTAAATCTACTGCTACATCAATTATTCTTCCTCTTATTACTCTTACTAATTTAGCTTGTTGAAAGGGTGCAATTTGATAATGCAACCCTCTAATTGTGCCATATTGAGATTTTGATTGATTATCTTGTATAAAATTATAATCTAAACCTTTTTCTTTGAACTTTCTTTTATTGTAACTTTCAAAAAAATAACCTCTTTTATCTTCAAATACTTTTGGAACTATTACTAATAAATCTTTAATTCCTGTTTTAATTATTTCCATTTACTAACGAAATTTTATTTACAATATTGTTAAAAATGCTTATATATAGGGGTAATGCAAGTATTTTTTCATAAAAAAGCAGAGTTAAGTTTTCATAAAATTGTTGGTTTTTTCTAATATTTGAAAGTTTTTATTTTACCTTCTGCTATATCAAGAAGGTATTTTCCGTAATTATTATTTTTCATTTCATTTCCAAGTTTTAATAACTGTTCCCTATCAATGAAGCCTTTTCCGTATGCAATTTCTTCAATACAGGCTACTTTTAATCCTTGTCTGAATTCTATTGTTGCAATAAAATTTGAGGCTTGTAAAAGGCTTTCATGAGTTCCAGTATCCAACCATGCAAGTCCTCTTCCTAAAAGTTTAACTTGAAGTTTATTTTCTTTAAGAAATAATTTATTTAAATCTGTTATTTCCAATTCTCCTCTGGCAGAAGGTTTTAAATTTTTTGCTTTCTCAACTACAGAATTATCATAAAAATACAAGCCTGTTACTGCATAATTAGATTTAGGATTTTCAGGTTTTTCTTCAAGTGAAAGAACATTTCCTTTATCGTCAAAATCTACGACTCCATATCTTTTTGGTTTTTTAACATAATATCCAAATACAATTGCTCCTGAATTTATTTTTGAAGATTCTTCCAAAATTTCGGAAAAGCCATATCCAAAAAACAAATTGTCTCCTAATATCAAGCAAACCTTATCGTTTCCTATAAATTTTTCTCCAATTATGAAGGCTTGTGCTAGACCATCAGGAGATGGCTGAACAGCATATTCAATTTTAATTCCTAATTGAGAGCCATCATTTAATAATTTTTCAAAATGTCCAATATCTTCTGGGGTTGAAATAATAAGAATTTCTTTTATTCCTGCTGACATAAGATTTGATAAGGGGTAATATATCATTGGTTTATCATATATTGGTAACATTTGTTTAGATACGCTTTTTGTAATTGGATAAAGACGTGTACCTGAGCCACCTGCAAGTATAATCCCTTTCATCTTATATATTTTTATAATTATTAGTTGGTTTTTAAAATTTAACCCAAAAATTTAAAAAACTTTCGGGCTAAAAATAATTTTAATACTTATTTAATTAAATATTTAGTTTATTTCGTCTGCTAAAATTGCATCAACAATAATCCTTCCACAATGTTCGCAAGAAATAATTTTCTTTCTTGTTGCAATATCTAGTTGGATTTGTGGTGGAATTTTATTATGACATCCGCCACAAGCCCCTCTATCAATTGGAGCAATTGCAAGTCCATTTCTAACATTTTTTCTAATGCTAGTATATTTTTTAGATAATTTCTCATCTATTTTTTCAATAATTGCATCTGATTCTTTTAAAAGTTTTTCTTCTTCAATTTTAGTTTCGCCTGTTATCTCATCAAGTTCATTTTTCTTTTCTTTGAGTTCTGCTTTTTTATCTTTTAAAAGAATTTTTATTCCTTTTGTTTTTTCTTTTTCTAGTTTTATTTTCTCTTTATATTCTTTAATTCTTTTTTCACTAAGTTCAACTTCTAATTTTTGGAACTCAATTTCTTTGCTTAAAGAATCAAACTCGCGATTATTTTTAACCGTATTCTGCTGTTTTTCGTACTTAGTAATTTTATCTTCAGATTCAACTATTTGATTTTTCCTATCTGAAATTGCCTGATTAAGCCGTTCAACTTCTTCTTTAATTTTAGATATTTTAGAATCAAACTCGTTTATTTCGTCTTCAAGTTCCTTAACTTGTAGAGGAAGTTCGCCTCTTAAAGTTTTTATTTCATCAATTGTTGAATCAATTACTTGTAGTTTATACAACAATTTTAATTTTTGTTCTTCTGTTTGCTTTGTAGTCTTAGCCATTTTGCTATAAATAGTTAATAGGATTTGTATTTATTTTTGATAAAAAACACGCAAATTTACATTTTTTTTTCATAAGAACATCAAAAATCAATTCTTTTGTGAATTGTTCTGTTTCATAATGTCCTGCATCTGCAATAATTATTTTATTTTCGGCATCAAAAAATTCATGATATTTAAAATCTCCACTAATAAATAAATCTGCGTTTTGCCGTATTGCATCTTGCAATAAGAAACTTCCTGAGCCTCCACAAAGTGCAATTTTTTTTATCTTATTTTTTATAATTTTAGTGTGTCTAATAATTCCGGAATTTAATTCTTTTTTTATCTTTTTTAAAAATATTAAACTGTCTGTTTCTTTTTCAAGTTCTCCAATCATTCCGGCACCAACTTTATTGTAAACATTTTCTAATGTATAAATATCGTAAGCAAGCTCTTCGTATGGATGTGCTTTTAATAATTCAGATATTATTTTGTGTTCCAGATATTTAGGATATATTGTTTCAATACGTGTTTCCTCTTCAAAATGAATTTTATATTTTTCTCCGACAAAAGGGTTTGCTCCTTTCCCTGCTCTAAATGTTCCTTTTCCTAAACTGTTAAAACTGCAATTATCATAATTACCAATATGCCCGGCTCCCACTTCAAAAATGGCATTTCTTACTTTTTGGGCATATTCTTTAGGAACAAAAGTTACTAATTTTCTTAACTCATTTTTTGCAGGTCGTAATATTTTACAATTATTAAGTCCTAACTTTTTACAAAGCATTGCATTTACACCTGAATCTACATTATCCAAATTTGTATGGATTGCATAAATTGCTATATCATTTTTAATAGCTTTTATTATTGTTCTGTCAATATAATTTTTTCCTGTTATTTTTTTTAAACCTCTAAATACTATTGGATGATGAGAAATAATCAAATTTACATTTTTGTTAATTGCTTCTTCTACAACATCTTCTGTTGTATCTATCGTAATTAAAACTCCTTTTAATTCATCATCTTTATTGCCTGTAATGAAACCTGAATTATCGTATGATTCTTGAAATGATAAGGGAGCTATTTCTTCCAAATGATTTGTTATTTCTTTTATTTGCATCTTTTTTTATTTAGTAGGTTTATCTCTCTGCATTTCTTTAAAAGTTGGAATATCTTTCAAAAATTCGTAAGTATTATCTTTATAATTTGGTTTACAGCAATAATGTTTTAACCCATTTGTAACAATAAGATATTTTGCTTTAAAATTCATATTATACCGAGCAATTTGGTCAAAAGTTTCTTGCGATATTTTAACATTTGGGGCTTTACATTCTACAATTACTACAACATTACCTTGTCTGTTATACAAAACAATATCAGTTCTTTTTGTAAGTTCATAAAATTTTAATTTTCTTTCAACAGCCAACAACCCTTTCGGATATTTTTTTTCTTTAATTAAAAAATGAATAAACTGTTGCCTTACATGTTCTTCCGGACTTAAAAGAATATATTTTTTCCTTATAATATCAAAAACTGCAAGACCTTTTTCAGTCTTTTTTGTTATAACTTCATATTCTGCTAAATTGAGTTTCCTTAACATTTTGCAAACTTACAACTAAAAAATTAATTAAATAAGTTTAGGCAATCAAAATAGACTTTCTATATTTACAGAAAAAAAAAACTATATAAAGATGAAACTATTAATTTCAATAATTATTATTTGCATATCAGCAATTAGTTATGCACAAAAACAAGTCCCTGATATTTATTCAAATATCCATTATAATAAAGACGGGGAATTATATTATGAACATCAAGGAAAAAAGTATTATGAACAAAATTATAATTCTTTTTTAACACTTGAAAACATAAAAGGGAATCCGCAAGGAACAGAAAAAGGAATTTCTTTTAATTTTGGAACTGATTCTTTTAAGGGAAAATTATACTATGGATTAATAAATTATTCAGACTCTAAACACCCCATGCCTGTTTGGTTTAAAAAAACTGAAAAAATTAATGGAGGAAAAGCAGAAATTAACATTCAAAAAAGACTTTCCGGTATTTATGATATGTCTGGTTGGGAAAAGTCAGGATATGGAACATTGGGATACAGAGTATCTAATAAAAAAGGAGAATTACTGTATGATGGGATTATTTCTTTTGAAAAAACAAAAACAGGGTTTAAAATTATACCTACTATAACAGAAGGCCCTTTTATAAATTTATTAACAGAAAATAGTGTAACAATTTCTTTTGAAACTAATTTTAAGATAAAAACTAGTATTTCTGTGAATGGAAAACTTTTCTCTGACAATAAAGAATGTAAGCATCATGAAATTTTAATATCTAAGTTAAAACCTTCTACTGAATATTCATACAAAATTAAGTATGGAAATTTATTTCAAGAGTACAAATTTAAAACCGCACCAAACAAAGGAACAAGAAAACCTTTTGTTTTTGCCTACTCTAGTGATTCTCGTGCAGGATCAGGCGGAGGTGAGCATAATTTATATGGAACAAATATGTACATAATGAAAAAGATATCTGCATTAGCAAATTATAAAGATGTTGCTTTTATGCAGTTTACCGGCGATGTTATTAATGGTTACGCTATTAACAAAGAAAATATTAGGCTACAATATGCAAATTGGAAAAGATCTGTCCAAGCCTTTGGAAGCTATTTTCCTATTATTGTTGCTCCCGGAAATCATGAAGCAATAGGAAAAGTTTTTATTAATAAAAAAGGGGAAAGTAAAGCATTTATTGATGGGTTTCCTTTTGAAACGGAATCTGCAGCAGCAATATTTGAAAAAGAATTTGTAAACCCACAAAATGGACCTGTTAGTGAAGATGGTGCGTATTATGACCCAAACTCCAACAAAATTGATTTTCCTCCTTACGATGAAACTGTTTTTTATTATACATACGATAATGTTGCAATGATTGTTCTAAACTCTGATTATTGGTATGCTCCGTCTTTGGGTGAGAACAATGAAACAAGCGGAAATTTACACGCTTATTTAATGGACGAACAAATAAAGTGGTTAGAAAAAACAGTAAAGATGTTTGAAAAAGACAAGGATATTGATCATATTTTTATTAGTCAGCACTCTCCTGCATTTCCAAATGGCGGACATATTGAAGACGCAATGTGGTACAAAGGAGACAATAAATACAGACCTTATGTTGCTGGAAAACCAGTAAAAAAAGGCATTATTGAAAGGCGTGATGAGTATTTGGATATTTTGATAAATAAAAGTACAAAAGTTATCGCAATGTTAACAGGCGATGAACATAACTACAATAAAGTAAAAATAAGTCCTGATGTGAATATTTATCCAGAAAATTATAATTTTAAAAAAATAAAAATAAACAGAACAATTTGGCAAATTAATAATGGGGCAGCAGGAGCTCCATATTATGCACAAGAAAAAAATGTCCCTTGGACAAAAGCAACAAGCGGGTTTACAACCCAAAATGCTTTGGTTTTTATTTATGTTGACGGAAAAAACGTAAGAGTTGAAGTTATAAACCCCGATACTTTGGAACTTATTGAGGAGTATGTTTTAAAGAATTAAAAAATGATGTAATGATATAATTAATGAAAAAGAAAATAATTATAAACCCTTCGGGAGATAAAGAAATAATAAAGCATCTGCAAGAGGTTTTAAATATTAATGAAACACTTGCAAACCTGCTAGCTCAAAGAGATATTAAAACTTTTGATGAAGCTAAAACTTATTTTCGCCCTTCATTAGACCAGCTTCATGACCCTTTTTTAATGACCGACATGGGCAAAGCAGTTGAACGTCTTGAAAAAGCACTCTCAAGCAATGAGAAAATACTAATTTATGGAGATTATGATGTTGACGGAACAACATCAGTTGCTCTTGTATATTCTTTTCTAAAAAAATATACTGAGAACATAGACTTTTATATTCCTGACAGATACATTGAAGGCTATGGAATTTCAAAACAAGGAATAGACTTTGCTTCAGAAAATAATTTCAGTTTAATTATTGCTTTGGATTGCGGAATAAAAGCAGTTGAAAAAATTAACTATGCAAACCAAAAGAAAGTAGATTTCATAATTTGTGACCATCACACACCCGGCAATAAAGTTCCAAGTGCATATGCTGTGCTTGATCCAAAAAGAGAAGACTGTTTCTACCCTGACAAAAATTTATCTGGTTGCGGTGTAGGTTTTAAATTTATGCAAGCATTTTCAAACAGAAAAAATATTGATTTTTCAGAACTTATGGAACTAATTGATTTAGTTGCAGTTAGCATTGCATCAGACATAGTTCCTGTTACTGGGGAGAATAGAATATTAGCATATTTCGGACTAAAAAAAATAAATAATAACCCAATTAAAGGTCTTGAAATAATAAAACGAATTTCGGGAGTTAAAGGAAAAGGTATGACAATTTCAGATTGTGTTTTTAAAATTGGACCAAGAATAAATGCAGCCGGGAGAATAAAATCCGGTTCAGACGCTGTTCGTCTTTTAGTTGAAGCCGATAATAAACTTGCAACAGAGATTGCTCAGCAAATAGATGTTTATAATACCGAAAGAAAAAACCTTGATAGAGACATAACGCATGATGCCCTACGAAAAATTGGCAATAATACTGATTTACGAAACAGAAAATCAACAGTTTTATACGATAAAAATTGGCACAAAGGAGTTGTTGGAATTGTTGCATCACGTGTAACAGAAACTTATTACAGACCTACAATTATTCTAACAGAATCTAATGGATATGCAACCGGTTCTGCTCGTTCAGTTTCCGATTTCGACATTTATAATGCAATTAATTCTTGCAGTCATTTATTAGTAAACTTTGGTGGTCATAAATTTGCTGCCGGCTTAACAATTAAGATAGAAGACCTTGATGAGTTCTCTGATTGCTTTGAAAAATACGTTTCTGAACACATTACAGAAAAACAACTAACACCGGTTGTTAAGGTTGATTCTGAATTAAATTTTTCGGATATCGACAGAAAATTTTTCAGTATTATGTCTCAAATGGCACCTTTCGGTCCGGGAAATATGTCGCCAACTTTTTTGACCAAAGGAATTTCAGATACCGGAGGCACACGACAAGTTGGTGCAAACAAAGAGCATTTAAAATTAGAAATGGCAGACAAAGAGGGAGTTATAATGCCTGGTATTGCTTTTTCAATGGCTCCTGACTATTTTAAACCAATTGCGAACAAAGAAAAATTTTCTGTTTGTTATTCAGTTGACAAAAATGAATTTAGAGGAAACGTAACTATTCAATTAAGAGTGAAAGAGATTATTTTTGAGAATTTATAAAGTGAATACAACTAAAAAAATACTTATTAACTCTATAAAAATTGCAATAGCATTTTTATCATTTTTTTATATTTTTCTGAAACTAAAGCAATACGAAGCAGTAGATTTTTATTTTGAATTTAGTGAAACTTTCGACTTTTTTTTTCTTGGGATTGCAATTTTATTAATGCCTTTAAATTGGAGTATTGAAGCAAAAAAATGGAAGTTTCTGACAAAAACGATTGAAATGATTTCGTTCTCTACTTCCATTAAAGCTGTTTTATCAGGAATTACATTTGCAATTTTTACACCCAACAGAATTGGAGAATTGGCAGGTAGAATTTTTGTTCTAAAAAAACAAAATAGAGCAAAAGGAGTTTTTGCAACAGCAACAGGAAGTTTAAGCCAAATGATAATCACAATTGTTTCAGGAATTATTTCCGGAATAATTTTCCTAGTTTTATTTAAAACAAATCTCCAAAAAATAAACTCAGGCACATTAATTTTTGTAAAGTATTTTTCAATTTTTATACTAATACTAGGATTTTTCATTCTTTTTAATCTAAAACTGCTAGTAAAATTTTTAAAATCATTCAAAATATCAAAAAAACATATAGATTCAATTGAGATTTTATCTTCCTACAAAAAAAATGACTTATTAAAAGTTTTAGGATATAGTTTTTTTCGATATGCTGTTTTTACTTTTCAATATTTTCTATTGCTATTGTTTTTCAATGTAGAAATTAGTTATTTTAATGCCCTATTGAGCGTAGCACTAACATATTTTGCAAGTTCTGTTATTCCTACTTTTACTTTTACCGAAATTGGAATTAGAGGAACAGCAGCAATTTTCTTTATAGGTTTTTTTTCAACAAATATTTCAGGAATTATTTCGGCAACCGCATTACTTTGGATTATTAATTTGGCTTTACCGGCTATTATTGGTTCCTATATTTTTTATAGAACCAAAATATAGCTAACTATTAATTTAATAAAGATTGTAATAATCATCAGTACAAAAACCGATGACAGAGTCTTAAAAAAAATGAAAACCATATTTAACATATTAAAATATAAAACTTTATCTTCAACAAATGATAAAGCAAAAGAATTATTACAAAAAAACGAAGCTGCTAATTTCACTGTTGTTGTGGCTGATGTGCAGAGCAAAGGGAGAGGTCAAAGAAAAAACACTTGGCACAGCAGAGCTGGTAAAAACCTAACATTCAGCATTATAGCAAAGCCAATATTTTTACCTGCAACAAAACAGTTTTATTTATCAAAAGTTATTTCTTTGGGAATAATTGATTATTTGAATTCAAGAAAAAAAGGTTTTAAAATAAAATGGCCTAATGATATTTACTATAAAGATATGAAAATCTGTGGTATTCTTATTGAGAACTCACTCTTAGGTTCAAATATAAAAAATTCTATTATAGGTATTGGATTAAACATTAATCAAAAAAAATTTCCGGATTATTTGCCTGATGCTATTTCTCTTTTTAATATAAAAAATAAAGAATTTAATTTAGAAACAGAACTTCAAATATTATTAAGATTAATTTACAATAAATATGAACTCCTACAAAAACAAAAATATACTGAAATAGACAGTTTATATCATAAATATTTGTACCTAATAAATACAAATTCAAATTTTAAAGACATAAAAGGAAAATTTAAAGGAAAAATTAAAGAAACTTTACCCGAAGGGAAACTAGTTATTGAAACTTTAAATAATGAAATAAGAACTTATAATTTTAAAGAAGTTGAATTCGTAAACTAAATCTTTATATGTCCCCAGTTTTCTCCAGTTTTTATTCTATATAATTGCATCTCTGAAATACCAAAACGTTTTGCAATCATTTTCATTCGTGTTTTTCTATTCGGATCAAAAATTATTTTCTTTATAAGCCTAACTTGACCTTCGTTAAGTTTAGAATATGTTCTCCTATATCCATTGTTAACAAATTGAGGGTTAGAAAATTGATGTTCTTCTTTTTCTCTTTTTGTTGCCCAAGCTAAATTTAAAGTTCTATTATCAAGCTTATCATAATTCTTATGTATGACATAAATTTGGTCTTCGCTATCTTTTGGAATAAAAGCTTCGGCAACTAATTTATGTACATAACGAGCTGTTCGTTTACCATTTTTTTGTATTAATGATATCCTTAAATAACCATGTAATGGATGTAATTTAATCAATTTCCCTTCTTTAAATTGCTTAAAACTTTTTACCCTTCCGTAATTTGAAATCTTATAAATTTCTCTTTCTGAAATATTATCTGGGAAAATAATATCTTTCCATTTTTCAAATATATAATCTCCTTTCATTTTTTATATTTTTTATTTACATCCTCTCAGGAACTTCAATTCCCATTAAATCCAAAGCATTTTTAATAATACTTGCTGTTTTTTCAGATAAACTTAATCTAAATTTCATTATATCTTTGTTTTCTTCCTTTAAAATTGGAGGAATTTCATGGTAAAAACGATTAAATTCTTTTGCTAAATCAAAAACATAATTTGCAATTACTGATGGATTACGTCTTTTCCCAGCCTCAACAACAACATCTTCAAAATCATAAATTAAATTTAGCAAGGCTAATTCTGATAATTCAAGTTTTTCAGAATTATTATTTTTATGAATATTTTCAATACCAAAACCCTTTGCTTTTGTAAGCATTGATTGTATCCTAACATAAGTATATTGAACAAAAGGTCCTGTGTTTCCATTAAAATCAATAGATTCTTCGGGATTAAATGTCATATTTTTTTTTGCATCAACTTTTAATATGAA
>CAMZKV010000113.1 GCA_947311445.1 uncultured Chlorobiota bacterium
TATGAGATTATTTATTCTGTAATTCCAATTTCTATAAAAATACCTTGTCCTGTATGCGTAACCGACAAGTCGCCATTTAAACAAAGACTTTACTCCGTCAACAGGTAACTTAATTGCATAATGCACCGGTCGCCAAACATACTTTATAGGTGTTCCCCAAACAACTTTTTGATAAACACGTTTTAGTTTTGAATTATTATGTTGTCTCCTAAGCTGGTAGTAACAAACCAAACCTTTATATTTAACTTTCAACAAACCTTGTTTGTTTGATTTTCTTTTTTTATATGCAGAAATTTTTTTGTCAAATTTTAGTCTTTTGCCTTTGAGGTAAACATTTGCATCTGAAATCGTTTTGCTTTTATTATCAAATAGTTGGATTATTAAATCTGTGTTATTATCAATAATCTTAACATCAAAATCTTGGATTGTAGTTAATGAATAATTCAGTTTATTTTGATGGGTACTTGCTTTCAAATAATATCCGTTTTTAAGAACTCCTTTATATTTTTTTTCTGTAAGAAAAGAATCTGCAAGCGTATGAAAAAAAGAATCTTGAAGTTTATCAATTCCTTTTGTATAAAGTAAGTCTGCCTCTTCTTGTGAAAGTTCAAAAATATATGTATAATAACTTGATTTTTTTAAGTCATCAAGCATTTGTGAAAAAGAAATTTTGCTAATAAGAAGCACTAAAAGTAAAAATAGTATTTTTTTCATCCTGTTTTTTATAGATATGACAAATATAAAAATTTAACCCCCTTAAAAGAAATAGTTTTTTTTTAGGAAGTTGTTAAAAAAAGATAGTTTTAATCACAAGTCACATTCTTATATCGCTTAATTAATATTTGTTTTACATTTCTTATATTAAACTCATTCTGTTATATTTGCAAAAAATTTTAAATAGACAGAAAAAAAGAAATGATCAACACTCCAACAAAGTACAATTCAATAGATGTAGAAAAAAAATGGTATCAATATTGGCTTGACAATAAGCTGTTTAAGTCAGTTCCAGATGATAGAGAACCCTTCACAATTGTAATACCTCCACCAAATGTAACAGGAGTTTTGCACATGGGACATATCCTAAACAATACTATTCAAGATATTCTCATTCGCCGTGCTCGTATGAAAGGCAAAAATGCCTGTTGGGTGCCGGGTACCGACCATGCATCAATTGCTACGGAAGCAAAAGTTGTAAATAAACTTGCCGAAGAACGCATCAGCAAAGACGATATTACTCGTGATGAGTTTATGAAACATGCTTGGGAATGGACACATAAACATGGAGGAATAATTTTAGAGCAACTTAAAAAAGTTGGTGCTTCTTGCGATTGGGACAGAACAAAATTTACTTTGGATGATGACCTTTCTGAAAGTGTAATTAAAACTTTTATTGACCTTCATGAAAAAGGATTAATTTACAGAGGAGTAAGAATGGTAAATTGGGACACAAAAGCCCAAACAGCTGTTTCTGATGAAGAGGTTGAATACAAAGACGAGCAATCAAAACTTTACTACGTAAAATATAAAATTATTGATAGTGATGAATTTATAACTATTGCAACAACACGCCCCGAAACAATTCTTGGCGACTCGGCAATTTGTGTGCATCCCGAAGACGAAAGATACAAACACCTTAAAGGAAAGAAAGTTATTATTCCTTTGGTTAAACGTGAAGCTCCAATTATTTTTGATGATTATATTGATATTGAATTCGGAACAGGAGCATTAAAAGTAACTCCCGCACACGATGAAAATGATTATATGCTTGGGCAAAAACACAATTTGCAAGTAATTGACATCTTCAACCCGGACGGAACAATGAGTAAAGAAGCTCAACTTTATGAAAATATTGACCGTTTTGAGGTTCGTAAACTAATTGTAAAAGACCTTGAAAAATCAGGAAATTTTGTAAAATCTGAAAATTACACAAATCGTGTAGGTTATTCGCAAAGAACGCAAGTTGCCATAGAGCCAAAACTTTCAATGCAATGGTTTTTGAAAATGGAAGAACTTGTAAAACCTGCCATTGAAAATGTAAATAACGGCAACATAAATTTCTCCCCAAAACGTTTTGTAAACACATACAACCATTGGCTAGAAAATGTTAGAGACTGGAATATTTCTCGCCAACTTTGGTGGGGGCATCAAATTCCTGCATACTATATTTCAGGAACTAACGATTTTGTTGTTGCTGATAATATTGAAAAAGCTCTTGAACTTGCAAAAGTTAAAACTGGCAATAATAATCTTACAATTAACGACTTAAAACAAGATGAAGATGTTCTTGACACTTGGTTTTCATCTTGGTTGTGGCCAATTTCAGTTTTTGATGGTATCAGAAACCCTGATAATGAAGAAATAAATTACTATTACCCAACAAATGTTTTGGCAACTGGGCATGACATTATTTTCTTTTGGGTTGCACGAATGATTTTTGCAGGTTACGAGTTTAGAAATGAACTCCCTTTTAAAGATGTGTATTTTACGGGAATGGTGCGAGATGAAAAACGCAGAAAAATGTCGAAACAACTTGGCAATTCACCCGACCCGATTAAGTTAATTGAAAAATATGGTGCTGATGGCGTTCGTTTTGGTATGATGCTTTGCTCACCAGCCGGTGGCGATTTACTTTATAATGACAGTTTACCTGAACAAGGAAAAAATTTCACAAATAAAATTTGGAATGCCTTCCTACTAACCCAATCTTGGGAAGTTGATGAAACCATTGAACAGCCCGAACATTCAAAAGTTGCACTGGACTGGTTTAATGAAAAATTTAATGAGCAAATTGCAAATCTTGATGAACTTTATGATACTTTTAAACTTTCAGAAGCATTAATGTTGGTTTATAAATTGTTTAAAGATGAGTTTTCATCTTGGCTTTTAGAAGTTGTAAAACCGGATTATCAAAAACCAATTGATGCAAAAACATATAAAGCTGTTAAAGATAATTTCGAAAAACTATTGAAAATTCTTCATCCTTTAATGCCTTTTATTACAGAAGAAATTTGGCACAAATTTGAAACACGCAAAGACGGAGAAAGCATTATGGTTTCAGAAATGCCTAAACCTCAGCCTGTTAACAGCAAAACGATTGCAGGTTTTGATTTTGCAAAAGAAGTTATTACACAAATTCGCACAATTAGAAAAGAAAAAAATCTTTCGTATAAAAACAAATTAAATCTTTTATATAAAGATGAAAGTAACAGTTATAATAAAGATTTTGAAACAATAATTACAAGATTAAGCGGGATTGATAATGTTTCAGAAACAAAAGAAAAAGTTGAAGGTGCATCTCACTTTGTTGTTAAAAAAGTTGAATTTTTTGTTCCTCTCGGAGATTTAATTGATAAAGATGCAGAAATTAAAAAACTTACAGAAGAACTGAAATATGCAAAAGGCTTCTTAAATTCTGTAATGAAGAAATTGGGGAATGAACGTTTTGTAAACAATGCACCTGCACAAGTTATTGAAAAAGAAAATGTTAAAAAGGCTGATGCAGAAGCTAAGATTAAAGCATTGGAAGAGCAAATTGAGAATTTAAATTCTTAGGACGTGAAAAAGCGTTAAAACGCTTAGTTGTTTTTTGTAGATTTTATCCCACGATTAAAATCGTGGGTTATATGGATAAAATTTTATATTTTATTTTTAAACATTACTTTGTTTTAATAAAAAAAACTAAATGAATTAATCATTTTTCAACCCACGACTTTAGTCGTGAGGTATAGTAGAAACACTAATTTAACCGTTTTAACGGTTTACAAAGATAAAAATGTCTCATTCAAAAGTAAAAATATTAGTACACGGTATTCTTGGAGTTAAAAATCGAGAAAACCTTATTAATTCTGACATTGAAAAACAAGTTCACAGCTTTATACACGAACAACTTGTAGTACTTGGATGTTATGCAGAAAAAATTAATGGTACGCCAAATCATGTTCACATTTTATTTCATTTAAACTCTCAGAAAACCATAAGTGAAGTATTTAAGCAAGTAAAAGGTGCTGTTTCTTATAAAATTAATTTTAATAATTTAACTAAAAATAAATTTTCTTGGCAAGTTGGTTATGGTGCATTTTCTGTTAGTCAGTCTAAAATTGAAGAAATAAAGAATTATATTGAAAATCAAAAAACACATCATAAAAAGATGACTTTTAGAGAAGAGTATAACAAATTTATTAAACTTTATGGTTTGTAAATTTTTTGAAAACCGTTAAAACGCTTACTTGTTTTTGTAGATTTTATCCCACGATTAAAATCGTGGGTTATATGGATAAAATTTTATATTTTATTTTTAAACATTACTTTGTTTTAATAAAAAAAACTAAATGAATTAATCATTTCCCAACCCACGACTTCAGTCGTGGGACATAATAGAAACAATAAAATAACCGTTTTAACGGTTTTGAAAAAAAATAATATATGAACAAAAATAATTATTGCGTAATAATGGCAGGCGGTGTAGGAAGTCGCTTTTGGCCAATTAGCAGAACTAAAAAACCTAAACAATTTTTAGATATTTTGGGAACGGGAAAATCTCTTTTGCAACAAACTTATTCGCGTTTTGCACGAGTTTGTCCGCCTGAAAACATCTACATTGTTACAAGCGAAATGTATGAGAAACAAGTTGCAGAACAACTTCCGGAAATGGACAAAAGACAAATTTTGGGAGAACCTGCAAGAAGAAATACTGCACCTTGTATTGCATATTCAAACTTAAAAATTAAAGCAAAAAATCCTGATGCAAATATTGTTGTTGCTCCTTCTGACCACTTAATTTTAGATGAGACAAAATTTGTTGATGTTATTGAAAAAAGTTTTGACTTTGTTTCTGAAAATGACAGCTTATTAACTTTGGGAATAAACCCAACAAGACCGGAAACCGGATACGGCTACATACAAATTGAAGATACAAAACCTGCAAATTTTAAATATTTAAATAAAGTTAAAAGTTTCACAGAAAAACCAAACAGGGAAACTGCTGAAAAATTTCTTGAAAGTGGTGAGTTTGTATGGAACTCAGGAATTTTTATTTGGTCGTTAAAAAGCATAAGTAAGGCTTTTGATAATTTCCTTCCGGAAATTGCTGAAATTTTCTCAAATACAAATGAAATTTCAACAATTGAAAAAGAGTTGAATTTTGTAAAAACCGCTTATGCAGAATGTAAAAATATTTCCATTGATAACGGTATTATGGAACATGCCGAAAATGTTTTTGTTTACCCTACGGAATTTGGTTGGTCAGATTTAGGAACATGGGACTCTCTTTATGAGCTTTCTGAAAAAGATGAAGATGCAAATGCTTTTAACACAAAAAATGTATTTACTTACGACACTAAAAACACTTTAATTAATGTGCCAAAAGAAAAACTTGTAATAGTTGAAGGTTTGGATGGCTACATTATTGCAGAGGCAGATAATATTCTTATGATTACAAAGCGTGATAATGAAAAGAAAATCAGAGAGTTTGTTAAAGATATTGAAGGAAAAAAGGGTAGTGAGTATATTTAATTTTAAGTAAAAAAAGATTTCCCAAATATCGTAAAATTGGGAAATCTTTTTAATTATAAAATAGCTATTTTAAATTATGAGGTTCAAGCATATTTTCAGGAGATAATATTTTTTTTATTTCATCTTCTGACAATAAGCCTCTTTCAAGAGTAAGGTCATAAACACTTTTTCCCGTTTCAAGAGCTTCTTTTGCAATTGAGCTACTATTTTCATAACCAATTACAGGATTTAGTGCAGTTACAATTCCTATGCTGTTTCTAACAACTTCTTCTAGATGTTTTTCGTTAGCAGTAATTCCATTTATAGTTTTATGTCTTAAAACTGCCATTCCATTTTTCAACATTTCTATTGATTCAAATAAACTTTGAACAATAACCGGTTCCATAACGTTTAATTCTAACTGTCCTGCTTCGGCTGCCATGGTTACTGTTACATCATTTCCTATTACTTTAAAAGCTATTTGATTTACCACTTCTGGAATTACAGGATTTACTTTTCCTGGCATAATTGAAGATCCTGGCTGAACTGCTGGCAAGTTAATTTCATTGAGACCTGCACGAGGACCTGATGACAATAAACGTAGGTCATTCATTATTTTAGACAATTTAATTGCCAAACGTTTTAGTGATGATGAAAACATTACGAATGAACCGGTATCTTGGGTTGCTTCAACTAAGTTTCTAGCATTTTCTATTTCTAAACCTGAAATTTCTTTTAGATGTTTAACAACTATGGGGCTATATCTTGGGTCTGCATTTATTCCGGTTCCTATTGCAGTTGCTCCCATATTTACATTTAACATTAAATCTGAGTTTCTAATAACACGCTCAATTTCTTCTTCCAAAGTTTCAGCATAGGCTTCAAACTCTTGACCCATTGTCATAGGAACAGCGTCTTGAAGTTGGGTTCGTCCCATTTTTAAAACATTCTTAAACTCTTCTGCTTTTTTCTTAAATGAAATTACCAAAAGTTTAAGTTCCTTATTTAAAGAAATACTACTATTTTTAAGTGCAATTTTTACAGCAGTAGGGTAACTGTCATTTGTTGATTGTGATAGATTTACATGATTATTAGGGTGTACAATATCATAGTCACCTTTTTCTTTTCCTAATTTAACAAGTGCAAGATTAGCAATAACTTCGTTAGCATTCATATTTGTGGATGTTCCTGCTCCTCCTTGTATCATATCTACCACAAACTCTTTATGATATTTTCCATGCAATAGTTCGTCGCATGCAAAAACAATTGCATCACAAATCTCTTTTTCAAGTAATCCAATATCAAAATTTGCTTTTGCAGCAGCTTTTTTCACCATTGCAAATGCAGTAATAATATCAGGATAGAAACTAATATTCACACCTGATATATTAAAATTCTCCCTTGCTCTAAGAGTTTGAATACCATAAAAAAACTCGTCAGGAACATTTCTATATCCTAACAAATCGTGTTCTTTTCGTGAAGAACCGGAAACATATTGTGCTCCAATATTCATAAGCCTGGAACTTGCATGGCTCATTCTTCTTGAAACAATCTGTGTTATTTCAGTGAACATTTTAACAGCAATCTTTCCGTCATTGTGCAATATATTTTTTAATTTTTCAGAATCAATAACATAAATTTCAGAGTCGGTTAAAGCTCTTGCAGATGTAGAATGAGGAGAATCATCAACAATTGAGCCTTCGCCTATAAAATCATATTTTTTAAATTGAGTTATCTGTTTTGATTCTCCAAAAGAATTCTTCATATATAACTCAACTTCACCTGAATAAACAATATAAATGTTTTTTCTTTCAAAATTTTGCTCAAAAAGGATAGAGCCTTCATCATACATTATTGATTTTGTAATTTTAATAATTTTTTCTAATTCAAAATCTTCAAAATGTCCAAAAAGTTCTGTTCTTTGTAAAAATGTTCTTAATTTATTAATTCCCATAACTTGTGTTATATTTATAATTTTTAAAATTTTATTCTAAATTGAATTTTTACTTCCGATTTATTATTCGCTTGAATTTCATCAAGAGATGAACCAATTACATCTCTATCCGAATATGAATAATTTGCATATCGTAACCAAACATCAATAAAATCTTTTATAAGTGTGTACCTGAGAGTTAAATATGTTCTTATTCCTTGTCCGCTCAAACCGGGAATAGAATACCCATATAAAATATCATTTTCATAAGTATAAATTCTTGCATTGTATGGAGCATCAAAATATGCAAGTCTAAAATTAAACTTTAGGGGGAATGTACTGAATTCATAATTTATGTCTTGGTAAAACATAAAACCATTTTCTGTTTTATTATCTTCTTTATTATATTGTGAAATTGCAAACCGATTCTTTAAAACTAAATTTCTTGATAAAGAATATGTAATATGATATCTTAATTGTTTTTTTTGAATTGGAACAATGTTAACAACACCAGTATAATCATCCGAAGAGTTTTGAAATTTGGACTCTTGCTTAAACCTTAAGTGCATATTAACATATCGGTTTAAACTATAGTCTATTTGAGAAAAGAAATCAGCTCCATTTGAAATACCATTAACTCTATATGTTAGCCATTGAAATTTAAATAAATCATAATATGCAGAAACTGTCCACTTTCTAATTGGGTGAATTTCTGTTCCTAAATACATTCCATTTTCAGTTGTTGTTGCAGACTGTTCGCCAAAACCTGCGGCATAGTATGCTTGGTAATTTTTTGTATAGTATCTTTGCAGAATACCCAATGACATTTGTGGTGCCAGCCTTAATAATGCAGAATTTAAAAGTGCATAACCACCTGTATGACTAATTGCTTCTTCTCCAAAAAAGATAATATTTTTATAATTTGCTTGATAATCAATACTTGCATTCATACCATGATTTCCTTGAAACCTGAATTTATTGTATAGCCCATCTTTTTTAAGTTCTTCGCTGAATTTATATTGTATGAAAGTTGCTCCAAGTTTAAACCAGTGTTGCCTCCATTTAATATTTGTTCCGTAAACTAGTTCTTTTACAGAATGTTTATCAAATATTTCATTAGGAGTTCTGTGCATTCCGGTTTTCTGAAATGAACCTTGAAACTCAATTTCATTTGTTGAAGTGTCTAATTTTATATTTCCGTCAATGTTTTTATAAGAAAAGAAAGCTGTAACATCTATATCTTTATGCCTGAAAGTAAATCCGGCACCTCTGAAAAACTTATTTTCATCGGTCGATGAATATTTTCTTAAACCATCATATTTTTTCTTAATTGACATTACATAAGAAGATTTTCCGGTTGACAGTCCCGACCACGAAACTAATCCTTGCCCAAATCGTGCCTGAAAATCTCCTAAAGTTATAGTTTTAAATTTCCATACATCATCTACTTGAACATGTGCACTATAATAATCAAACCCTTGTTTTTGTGATCCTTTAAAAAACTGTTCACCAGGATCTTTCTCTGCCACAAAGCCAAATTTTATTTTTCTTTTATAATCAAATTGGTATTTTGTGTAATATTTAAATTTATTGCCTCTGTATAAATTTGTATCCGGACTTATTTCAAAAACATCATCATTATGTTTAAATCCTTTTTGTTTCTGTATATTAAATTGTGTTCTTAAAAATAGCTTATGTCTTCCATATTTAATTGCTCGTTTAAAATCGGGAATATTATCCCCTTCTTTTGCACGAACCATAACAAAAGGTAATAATTGTCTTATATCTTTTGCGGAAAAACTCTCAAGTAATTGCAATTCATAAATAGTTTGCATTTCTCCAGCATTCCTTCTGTATTCTAAAATATCTTCTATGTGAAAATCTGAAAGAAATTGAA
Organism: uncultured Chlorobiota bacterium; assembly: GCA_947311445.1. Classification (GTDB taxonomy): domain Bacteria; phylum Bacteroidota; class Bacteroidia; order Bacteroidales; family JAADGE01; genus JAADGE01. Next base: position 9,321 of record CAMZKV010000113.1, read on the forward strand.
ACCTTTCCAGGTCTTCTCTTGTTGCAGTATTAATATTTAATGGGTTTTTTGCAAAATAATAAAGATCTTCATATAAAGAAGTAAAATCTATTTCTTCATCACTTGATTCTGACAATTCTTCAATAAGATTATCAATCACCTCTTTATCAATAACTTGTCCAGACAAATTTATTATTATTAACATAAAAAAAGATGATAAAACTAATTTTTTTAAAGTCATTTTATAATAATATATAGAATTTTTTAAAAATATTTGTAAATATAATAAAACATTTTTTATAAATTATCTTTGTTTTGAAAAAAACACTTTTAACATCTTATAAATTTGAACTAAACAAAATAATTTCTTCATATCAGTTTTTTTTTATAGGTTAGCGACATATATGAAATATCTTTTTTTAACTATAAAAACTCTTGTGTTTCTAATAATCACAGTGTTGTCAGGAAATGCATCATTTTCGCAAAACACAGTTGCCGGTGCAAAAATTGATATTTCAAAATATAATATCAACAAAGAAATAATTTCTCTTGATGGAGATTGGGAATTTTATGATGCAGTACTTTACACTCCAAAAGACTTTAAAAATGCAAATATTAAAAAACCAATTTATCTAAAAGTTCCCAGCTTATGGAATAAAACTCTAAAACGAGGTGCACTAGGATATGGAACTTATCATTTAAAAATACTTTCTGTGAAGAAAGATAAAATATTTGCAATAAACATAAACCGTATTCAATCTGCATACAAACTATGGATTAATGGAAAAATATACCATGAAAACGGAAAAGTTAGTGCGAATAAAATGACCTCTGTTCCAAAATGGACTTCGGATGACATTCTTTTTAAGTCTGATAGCAACACAATAGATTTAATTCTACAGGTAAGTAATTATCATCATAAAAAAGGAGGAATTGAAAACTCTATACTATTTGGAACAACAGAAAACATTTCTGAACATACATGGAAGAATTTATCTTTAAATATCTTTTTATTAGGAGCATTACTCATTATGGCTGCGTACCATTTTGCAATGTTTTTCTTTAGAAGAAATGATAAATCAAACTTATTTTTTGCATTAACATTACTTTTCTCTGCTCTTTTCTCTCTAACTGTTGGTGAGATTTTTTTAATGAAATTGTTTCCATCTTTTAATTGGGAAATACTTTTAAAAATTAATCATGGGTCCAATTATTTAAGAGTTATATTTTTTGCTCTTTTTATTTATGTTTCATTTACAGAATTTTTAAATAAATATATTATATACGTAATATCAATAGTTTCCGGATTAGCACTTTTGTTGGTTCTTACTACTCCTGCAATAATTTTCACGAAAGCATTAGTTTTGTTCTTATTCTTAATAGGGATAACTTTAATTTATGTGTTAATTGGACAAATTAAGGCTTTAAAAAACAAAAAACCTGGTGCATTATTCTCCTTTTTAGGGATATTAATATTGCTTTTAACTAGTTTAAATGATGTTTTAAAAGAACTTCAGATTATTCAATCAATAGGGCTTACAACAGTTGGAATTTTTATTTTTATAATTTTCCATTCATACCTAATTTCAATTCAGAATTCAAAAGCCTATAGTTCAATTAAAAAGCATACAAAAAACCTTCTTATTCAAGGTAAGATTAAAGATGCATTGTTTTCTGCAAAATCTTATAATTTAAAAGCTCCATTAAAATCTATTTCTAAAGCTGTTGATGCTGATAGGGCGTTAATTTTCATCTACCAAAATTCTGAATGGCTTACAACAAATGAATATTTAAAAACCAAAGATGAAGTTAAGGAAATGAGAATAAAAATGTTTTCTGAAAAAGAAAATGTATATTTTTCAGCTACAAGCATAAAAAAGGCTATTTCTTTTAGAGAACCTGAATACACATTATATTCAAATAATCTAAAAGCAAAAGAGATTGCCTATTTTGAGGAAAGAAAAGTAAAATCTGTATATTCATACCCTTTTATAAAAGACAATTCGGTTTTAGCAGTTTTATATTTTGAAAACTATTCTGTTAAAGAAAATTTTGACATAATAAGTTCTGAAATCTTATCATCTATTATGCCTCAAATAATTATGTATATGGATAATTTTACTTCCTACAACAAATTAAACTTTTTTAATGATGCATTGGAGTCAAAAGTATTAAAAATTACAAATGATATAAATGAAAGAAACAAGCAACTGAAAATTTTAAGAGAAGAAACAGAGAGACAAAACATTCAGGTAAATAAGGCAAAAGAAAACCTTGAAAAACAAAGCAATGAAATTAGTGGAGGTATGCACTATGCCGAAAAAATACAAAATGCCTTTCTCCCTAAAAAAAATGAAATTGATTCTTTTTTTTACGAAAATTTCATATTCTACAAACCTAAAAGCGGGTTAAGTGGTGATTTTTATTGGTTTAAACAAATAAGCCCAACAGAAGGAATATATGCTATTGCTGATTCCACCGGACATGGTGTTTCCGGAGCTTTAATGTCAATTATTGGGCATGAACTATTAAATGATGCAATTTTATTTAACAATATCAAATCTCCTAAAATAATTTTAAATAATATTCAAAAGAAATTTACAGAAAGAATAGCAAAAAACCATGAAGTAGGAGGAATGGACCTAGCGATTATTTATTACGACTCTTCCAAAAGAGAAGTTGTCTATTCCGGGGCTCAAAACCCTTTGTATTTATTTAAAAACAACAATTTAATTGAATACAAGGCAACCCCTGTTTCAATTGGAAATTATATCTATACCAAAGCGAAAAAAGGTAAACGTTATTTTGCCAACAAAAGATTTAAAGTTTCAAAAGGAGATTTTATCTATATGTTTTCAGATGGGTTTATTGACCAAACCGGTTATGAAACTGGCAGAAAATTCATGAAAAAACGCTTTCGAGATTTACTTAGTTCAATACATAAAGAAACAGTAGAACATCAAAAAGAAACATTAGAAAAAACACTTAAAAAATGGATGGGAGATACCAAGCAGATTGATGACATATTAATAGCGGGAATTAGATTTTAAATTATTTTGAAAATAAAAAAAACATACAAGTATTATATTACAGCATTATTATTATTTGCTGCTTTTAATGAGACTTTTGCACAACAAATAGTTGACAAGGGAAATCTTAATTTAAAAAACTACAGTTTTCAAAAACAAGGAATTTTTGAACTTAACGGTACTTGGGAATTTTATCCCGAGAAATTATATTCTCCAAAAGATTTTTCATCCAAGTCTGTAAATAAACCAACATATGTTAATGTACCTTCACTATGGGACACAACATTTTTTACAAATAACGAAAACCCAAATATTGGATTTGGAACATATAGATTACACATTGTTTTTCCCGATGATATTGAATTACTTGCTATTAGATTAGAAAGAATTGAAACTGCATACACACTTTGGTTAAATGACGAAAAGTTTATATCTTCCGGTAGAACCGGACCAAACAAAAAACTATCAAAACCAGCTCAAAAAATACTTTTTAAAATTTTTCCTATAAATAAAAAATCATTATTCTTAACATTGCAAGTTTCAAATTTCCATCATAGAAAAGGTGGAATTGATGATTCTATAATTATAGGTTTACCCGCCCAAATTATTACAAAAACTAAATCTAAAAGAGGAATTAATTTTTTTATAATTGGTGTTTTATTAATAATGGCAGTTTTTCATTTTGGATTATACTTAGGAAAAAGTAATGACAATTCTTTATTATTCTTTGGATTATTTTTATTATCAGAAATCATTAGTATGATTGTTAATGGGGAGGTTACTCTCACAAGAATTTTCCCGGATTTATCATGGGCAGCATTAAAAAAAATTGATTACATAAGCAATTTTATAAGATCATCATTTTTTGCGTTGTTCTTTTATAAATTATATGAAGAAGAAATTTCAAAATTATATGTTAAAATTATAGTTGGAATTAATATAGTTCTTACGATAATAGTTCTATTTACAAACCTTCAATTCTACTCTTTTACTTTAACAATATTTATTATAACGTCCTCACTAACACTATTTTACATATTATATGCCCAAATAAAAAGCATTTTAAAGAAAAAAGAAGGTGCTTGGATACCATTTATTGGTACTATTGCATTGCTAATAACAGTTATAAACGATATCTTATTTGTTTCAGATATTATTGACTCAATATATCTTACTCCTTTTGGTCTCTTCATCTTTATATTTTCTCAATCCTATAAATTGTCATTTAACTTTTCTAATTTATACAGAAAAGCAGAAGAACTAAAAAAAGTTACTGCAGATTTAGACCATATTAAGAATAAACTTTTAGAAAAACGCTCTTTTGAATATGTTGACTCCCTTCAAATTTTGACAGAACACGCAGAAGCAAATAGAGGAGTTTTATTTTCAGTATCGGAAGGTAAACCAATTTTCAAATCTGAGTTCCCTGCAAATAATAATGAGACTAATATTAATAAAAAATTTCCGGAAACCCTAATAAAATCAGTAATTTACGAACAAAAAATTAAAATAATTCCAAACATTTCCATAGGTAAATCCTACAACAAATCTTATATTGAAAAACACAATATAAAATCATCAATTTGCATACCTTTTTCTGCTTCCGGGAAAATTAGAGCAATTCTATATCTTGAAAGCAACAAACGTAATTCTTTTCACAAACAAGAATCTGAAGTTTTTTCGCATCTTTCAGACCAAATTATTGGCATAATTGATAATATTAATATGTTTAAAGAATTAGAAAATTCTAAATTAAATTTAGAAAAGAATATTAAGAACAGGACAAAGGATGTTAGAAATCAAAACAAAATGCTTGAAGAACAAAAAGTTGAAATTGACACAATAAATACTAAACTAGTTGAAACTTTTAATGAAACTAAATTTAAAAACAAAGTAATTAAAGATAGTATTGTTTATGCAAAATATCTTCAAGATGTTAATTTTCCTGAAAAAAGTTACATTGACGAATTATTTCCTGATAATTTCATTTTAAACAGACCAAAAGAAATTTTAAGTGGAGATTTCTACTGGGCAAAAAAGAAACAGACTGAAAATGAAAATGCAATTTTTGCTCTTGCAGATTGCACGGGACATGGTGTACCTGGATCATTATTATCTATAATGGGCATTGATTTACTAAACAATATTACAATTAACCAAAAAATTAAAAAACCATCTGAAATTTTAAATACCCTTCAAAAAGAAATAAAAGAACGCTTTGGAGGTGATGATTCTAAGGTTAAAGACGGAATGGAAATGGCCGTTATTTCATACGATAAAGAAAAACACTTACTTGAATATTCCGGAGCAAAAATAAATCTAATAATTTTTAGAAACTACTCAATGACAGAAATTATTGCTGACAAAGTGGCTATTAGTACTTTTAAACACGAAAGAATTAAAGAACGCAATTTTACGAACCACAAAATACATTTAAAGAAAAATGATACTGTATATTTATTTACAGATGGATACCAAGACCAATTCGGAGGAAAAAACGACACTAAATATATGAAGAAAAATTTTAGAGCCTTGTTAAAAGAATGCAACGACCTACAATTCCCTATCCAAAGAAATCATTTGTTAAAAACCTTAAATCGTTGGCAAGGAAAAAACATACAAAATGATGACATTTTAATTGTGGGTTTTAAATTTTAAAAAATATAAAACACTCATGACAAAAATTTTGACACATGAAAAAATATTACTTTCTACTCGTTTTAAATTTGTTAGGAATAAGCACATCTTTTTCACAGAAACTAATTTCTTTCACTAATGAAAAAGCTAAAATTGAAAACAGAAAGTTTTATATTACAATAATTTATGACGAAAGAGAAAACAAAGATTACGTAGGAGAGATAAGTAATGGACTATTGTCTAAGACTGAAAAAATTGACATTGAAGGAGGCACTCTAAAATCAGTTGGTGATTTTTTAAAACGTAATTTCTCAAAAAATTCCAACAATCAAATACCGGTTATTATTAGTTTACAAAAAATTGAAATAAAGCAAGAAAAGAAAGATAATATAGAAACCGGCTCAGCATATGTTTCAATAAAATTTGAGCCAACAAAAGGAATAGTTGCCATAAAAGACGCATTAGTTTCCGAAGAAACAAACAATGCTTTTTCAACACATAGCAAAAGATTAAAAAAAGCTATTTTAACTTGTATAGAAAAATACAACTCTTTAATAGAAGAACCGCAAAAAAATTATGAAATAGATGACAATTTATCTGAGATAAATGAAGGTAATAATGAAGATGCTCTTGAAATAACCTTTAACAACAATGATAATTGGGAAAAGGAAGAGAAAAAAAAGACTAAAAAAAACAATAATTATTATGAACCGGAACTAAAAGATGTTAAAACAGTTGGATTTTTGATAAGTAGTTCAATTTTAGGATTTAATTATGAAAGGAGAATACACAAAAATTTTGGTATCCATGCAGGTGCTGGATTTATTGGTTACACAGCTGGTATAAAAATTCATGCAAACGCAAAACCTAGCTCATTATTTCTTAATTTAAGTTGGAAAGATACTGGTCTTGGATACATAAATGGAATAGGCATTGAAGGTGGTGGCAGATGGATTTGGAGCCAAAAAAGAAACTTCGGACTTTATTATCAAGCAGGATTTTTTATAATTAATCATATGGACCAAAACTATAAAAAAACTCAATATACAGATAAGGGACTAGATGTTCCGGGAGTAGTTTTATCATACGGAATAGGTTTAAGTTGGTAAAAAAACATCTTTTTTTTATCGATAATATATCTATTTACAAATATTTTAAATTTTAAAACTTACAGAATATCAAACTCTCATAATAAAGATTTAAACACAAGAAAATTATTAAATATAATTTTTTAACTTTACACTTTTAAACTTTTAACTATTATTAGACACATGAAAAAATTATCACTATTACTAGCAACCATATTGTTTTTTTCAATTTCAAACATTAATGCTCAAAAATTCAAATATGGGCATATAGACGGAAACGCAATCTATAAGAAAATGCCGGAAGTAAAAAAGGCAGATACAATTTATTCTGCTTATGTTCAACAACTTGAATCTCATATTAAAGAAATGCAAGAAGAATACAATAAAAAAGTTGCAGTTTATCAGAAAGAAGAAAAAACACTTTCAGATTTAATGAAAGAAACTAAAGTTGAAGAACTAAAATCATTAGGAGAACGTATTAAAAAATTTCAAATTTCTGCACAAGAGGATGCAATTAAAAAACAAAAAGAAATTTATGACCCAATAAGGAAAAAATTTAATACTGCTTTAAAAGCTGTTGCAAAAAAACAAGGTTATAGATTTATTGCCGACAGAAGCACATTATTATATTTTGATGATTCTGATGATGCAACAAAATATGTTGAATCTGAATTAGGAATAAGATAAAAAATTCTAAATTAGAGTTTTACAATGAAAAAAGGTCGGAAAACAAAGTTTCCGACCTTTTTTATAAATATATTTTTAACTATCTTTTCTCCCAAACCCAAGCATCTATATTCCCATGTTTTGTTTGCATTTCCGAATAAAAATCTTGTGCTGCTTTTGCAGAACTAAATTCCCCTGCCGATATTCTGTACCTGCCTTTGGAAGCTACATAAATATACTCCGTGCTAATACCTTTTGCAGCAAATCTTTGCACCTCTTTTTTTGCAGAAGATTCTGACTGAACACTGGCAATAATAATATAATATTTTCCGCTTTGTGCAGAGCTGTTTGCATTGTTATCTGAAACATCCGTTTCATTCTTAACAACTGGATCTTCTAAGATATTACTTTCAGTATCACTTTCTGCAACACCATCCTCATTACTGTAAGTTTCATCTTCAACATTATCTCCGGATGCACCTTCTTCAATTTCTTCATCAGACAAAATATCATCTTCATCAGTATAAACATCATCTGAATCTCCATTGTTTATTCCATCTTCTTTTCCATTAATGTTCTCGTCAGTAATCTCGTCATTAACACCAGGTTCTATAATATCATATTCTCCTGAATCTTTTCCTCCAAATAATTGCGAAATTTTTGAACTTGAATAGCTATAACCTTTATTCCATAAACTAGGTTTAAAAAAGTAAAGAGCCGCTAAAAGAATTGCAATAACTCCCAAAAAAGTTAACAAGAATGGTAAAATTCCTCTTTTCTTTTTTTCTTTAGAATCCGTTTTCTTTTTATTCTGTTTATCCAATCTTTTTTGTTTTTGAGCAAGTAGTCTTTGTTTTCTCTTTTCTTCTTTTTCTTTTAGTCTTTCTTGTTTTTTATTGTCTTTTTTAACAATATTTTTCTCTTCAATCTTTTTTGCAGGTTTAGAAGTTATTGGAATAACCTTTTTAGTTTCTTTTAGTGGAATATCAGATGATAAAGACTTTCCTGAAAGAGAAACAACGGGTAATCCAAAAGAATCCAACAACAAATTATCGTCTGATAAAAACGAAAATTTTAATTCTCCATCTTCCTTTTGCTTAAAAGAGCCAAGGTCTTTAAACTCAACAGGTTTCCCTTCTGCTAATTTAGTTTTAACAGTTTTTACATATTCATTTATTTGCTCCCGACAATTTTCAATAGGAACGCCTTCTTGTTCAGACATAAATTTTGCTAAAACACCAGAATCTTCCTTAATATCAGGATTAAATGTTACTAATTTTAATGGTGGGCGCATTGTCTTAGTTTCAGCATCAAATTTTGCTGAAATTTGCTTAGTTGTAAAAGTTCCAAAACCTCCAAGAATAATACTGTCATTTGATTTTAACAGGTTTTTAATATGTTGACTTATTTCCATAATAAATTAGATTTTCAACAAACTTACACATTTTTTTTAAAATACACAAAAACAGCTAATTGTGAATATTCCGAAAAATATTCATTTTTTCATAAAATCAGAAAATATGAACTTAATTTTTATATTTTTGAAAAAAAATTATTAAACATGTCTAAGGTATTAATAACCGGAGGAACAGGATACATTGGCTCTCACACAACAACAGAATTAATAAATGCAGGTTTTGAAGTTGTAATTATAGACAATCTTTCTAACTCATCAATTGAAGTTCTGGATGGAATAAAAAAAATAACAGGAATAAAACCAGAGTTTCATAAAATAGATCTGGCAGATGAAAAAAAAACAACTAATTTTTTTAAAAAAGTTAAAAATATTGATTCAATAATTCACTTTGCTGCACACAAAGCAGTTGGAGAATCTGTAACTAAACCCTTAAAATATTATCAAAATAATATTGCATCATTAATTAATGTTTTGAAAAACATACAAAAACATAATATTAAAAGTCTGGTTTTTTCTTCATCTTGCACAGTTTACGGTCAAGCAAAAACTCTTCCGGTAACAGAAAAATCTCCAATTCTTAAAGCAGATTCTCCATACGGAAACACAAAACAAATTGCAGAAGAAATTATTTTGGATTTTGTTAATTCAGTTTCAAATTTTAATGCAATTGCTTTGAGATATTTTAACCCCATAGGAGCTCATGAAAGTGGAGAAATTGGAGAATTACCAAAAGGAACACCAAACAATTTAATACCTTTTATAACTCAAACCGTTTGCGGAATACGTGAAACATTAAGTGTTTTTGGAGATGATTATAACACAGAAGACGGAACAGCAATAAGAGATTATATTCATGTTGTAGATTTAGCAAAAGCCCATATTGTTGCCATGAACCGGCTTTTAAAAAACAAAACTAAAAAATCTTTTGAAGTCTTTAACATAGGAACCGGCAAAGGCAATTCAGTTTTAGATGTAATTAAAACATTTGAAAAGGCAACAGGAGAAAAAGTTAATTATAAAATAACTCCTAAACGCAAAGGAGATATTGAGAAAATATGGGCAGACACAAGTTTTGCAAATAAAGAACTCGGATGGAAAACAGAAAAAACTCTTGCAGATGCTCTAAAATCTGCTTGGAATTGGGAACAAAAATATAGGCAATTAATATAATATATACTTAAATGAAGTATTTCATAATAATCTTTTTAATATTTAGTATTAGATTTAATATTAATGCCCAAAATTCTAACAAACCTGAAATGCGTGGCGTTTGGATTGCAACTGTTAAAAATATAGACTACCCTAGCAATAGGTTTTTAAGTGTTGAAAAACAAAAGCAAGAATTTATTGATATGATTGATAAATTCTATGATATTGGAATAAATGCCGTTTTTTTTCAAGTAAGACCTGCCGCAGATGCTTTTTTCCCTTCAAAATATGAACCTTGGTCTGAATGGTGTACGGGAAAACAAGGTAAAGCCCCAGAACCATTTTATGACCCATTAAAATTTATGATTGAGGAATGCCATAAAAGAGATATTGAGTTTCATGCTTGGATAAATCCATTTAGAGCTGTTGCAACAATTGAGTTTGCAGATATTGCAGAAAACCATATTTCAAACACAAAACCTGAATGGTTTTTTACCTATGATATTAATAAATATTTCGACCCCGGTATTCCGGAAGTAAGAGATTATGTAAAAAATATAATTGTTGATATTGTAAACAGATATGATATTGACGGAATTCATTTTGATGATTATTTTTACCCCTACCCTGTTAAAGGAAAAAATAATAAGACTTTAAAAATTTCCGACTTTCATACTTATCAAAAATACAATTCAGAATATAAAAACATTGCTGACTGGCGACGCAATAATATGGACTTGTTTATTGAAAGTGTTAATAAAGGAATAAAAGAAGCAAAACCTTACATGGTTTTTGGTGTTGCACCTTCCGGTGTTTGGAGAAATAAAAGCCAAGACCCAAGAGGTTCAAACACAAAAGGTCTTGCTCATTATGATTTTCTTTTTTCTGATGTCTTAAAATGGTTAGAAAATGATTGGATAGATTATGTTGCTCCTCAATTATACTGGTCTGTTGAAAACAAATATGCAGATTACAACACACTTGTAAAGTGGTGGAGTAAAAATACTTACGGTAAGCATCTTTACATAGGTCATGCAGTTTACAGAGCAAAAAAGGATGCAAAATCTTCAAGTTGGAGAAACCCTGACGAAATACAAAACCAAATAAGAATTGCCCGAAAAAATCCGAATGTTTCCGGAAACATTTTCTATAAAGCAAAAGATTTATTGAACAATAATCTCGGCATTTCGGATGCTTTAAAAAACAAGTTCTATAAGGTTCGTGTTTCAACTCCTGAAATGCCTTGGTTACCAAAAATTGACACATCCATAGTTGCGGATGAAAACAACATTTCTAAAGACACCGTTTTAACTAGTGAAAATCTTCAAGTTCCAATTAATTTATCTGCCGTTAAATTGGGAAATAAAATTGTTCTTTCTTGGAAATCTGAAAAAGCAAACCTCACTTATAAAATATATAAGTTTATTGGTTATAATTTTGAAAATACTGACAATATAGATGTTTTTAAAACTACCAAAGACGACTTTTTAATAATCGAAAGGAAAAGATTTAAATTATTTCGCAAAAAATACAAATTTGCAGTAAGCTCTATAAACAAATTTGGAATAGAAAGTAAAGAAAGTAATATAATAATAATTAAATTATAGTTGAATAGAATCTAAAATATAAAAAACTGTATTTAAGGCATTGCGTGTTTACTTTAATTTACTTTCTATCATATATTTAAGATTCTGGATTCTTACAAATTAAAACCATTGTGGTCATTATCCAAAACTCATAGTTTAAATTACAACAATTAACATAGCACTACCCAATTTAATCTTATCTTTTGAATTTAATTTTTGCTTTTTAACTTTCTTCCCATTAACAATAGTTCCATTTGTACTATTCAAATCTTGAATAAAAAAACTTTCATTCTCTCTTGTAATAACAGAATGAGAACCCGAAACAGTTCTGTCAGGTATTATAATATCATTAGATGAACTTCGTCCTATACTTATTATGTGTTTTTCAAGAAAATAAGTTTTATTAAAACCTTTTGATTTAACATTTATTTCTATAGGCTTTGAATACATTTTTTTAGTACCAATTCCGTCTTTTATATCTCTAAATAAGGAAATAAGATTTCTTTTTTTCCTGTTTCTAAACGAAACAAGTATCAGAAAAATGAGCAAAAAAACAGATAAAATAATTAAAAATATTTCACGTTTATTATATCCGCCGTATTTTGGGGGTTTGTTAAAAACATATTCTTTTAAACTATCTTTATATCTAATTTTAAAAAGGTTTTTATCTTTCGATTGAGTTGTTTCAAAAATTAAAGTGTAAAGCTCGGGCTTTATTTCCTTTTTTTGCCAATAAATATCATCCAAATATAAAAGCAACTGATTTTTTATAGCATCTTTCTCAATAACTGTGTACATTCCCTCTGTGGTACTACACAAAGAACTTAACTCATGTTGATTATCTTCCTGTGGTTTTTTAGTAAGCAAAATATATACAGGAATTTTCCCCTTTTTTAACAAATTTGAATATGGCTCGGTTTTTATTTTTAAATTATCAGCAATAAAGATTATTCCTTTATTAGAAAACACGCCTTGCTTGGCAAACATATTCTTTTCAATTAAAGAGGATAATCTTTTCAAATCTTTACTAAGATTATAATTTATGCTTTCAAATTTTTCATACTGCAACGCTTTTATAAAAAATGAATGATTATTAGTGAATTCAGGACTTAAATAATGAATAATATTTTTACTTGTATCACTGTCTAAAATTATAGCAAGATTAATTTTATCACTTTTAGAAAAACTATGTATTAAGTTGATTAATGCTTCTTTTATTTCACTAGTAGAATTTTCTTTTATAACAAATAAAATCGACCTTTCTTTTTTATAATCTTTTATAATAACTGTATCTGTATATTTAATCCGATTATTTTTCTCATAAATATACAAATCTGTAAGATTAATTATCTCATTTGCCTTAATAGACACCTTTATAAAAGGATAATCAGAATTATCAATATCTGCAACCTTAAAATATTCTTGTGCATTAACAATTCTGCTTAATAATATAAAAATCAACAATATATATATATTCTTTTTCATTCTGAAATTATAATTTCTAACAAAATTAAGAAAAAAACACAAGTTCTCTTGTTTTTTTCAATTTCTTATTTTACCTTTGACCAAACGTTCAGTCAAAAAAATAAAATGTCACCAAGAACAGAAAAACAATTTAAAGAAATTAGAGAAACTAAAAAGGAGTTGATTTTAAATATTGCCCTCGAAGAGTTTGCAGAACATGGCTATCATGCAACATCAATAAGTAAAATTTCAAACAAAGCAAATATTTCAAAAGGGCTTATCTACAATTATTTTGAGAGCAAAGAAGATGTGCTTAAAGCAATAATAAACAAAGGTTTAGATGTTATGTCGGATGCTTACAATCCAACTAAATTTGATGAAATTACGGAAGATGTCTTTGAATTTATTGTTGAGCAAACTTTCTTTGTTCTAAAAAAAAACAGGCATTTTTGGAAGTTATATTTCTCGCTTATTATGAAAAGTGGGGTTTCCGAAATTGTTGAAGAACCAATGAGACAATATCTGGAACCTTTTATTTTTAGAATGCTTGAATATTATAAAAAACAAGGCAAACAAAACCCAATGGCAAATGCTCTTTTATTTGGTGCAATGCTTGATGGAATTTCAATAAATTACATTTTGCACCCCAAAATGTATCCTTTGGAAGATATTAAAAAATTATTAATTCAAAAGTTCAAATAAAATGGAAATGTACGGAAAAAAATCAGACAGCTTTTTTCAAAAGGCAATTATAAGCGTTTTAGAAATTATTTTATTGTATTTTGCATATTGGATTGCTTTTAAAAAAGGCGGAACAATTGTTTATACTTGGTTTGGAATAGATGTGAGTGAAGGATACCTTATTAGAAGAATTATAATTTTCAGTTTTTCAGTAATCGTTTTTTTAAGATTATCATTTATGATGTTTTTTTTACTAAAAAGAAAAATTCCTATGGAAGAGGCTTTTAGTGTTCCTTTTGCATTTGCAATTTATTATATTGGTTTCGCAATATTTGGATACATATCAAACGCCTCTCTTGATATTTTTGATTTGATAGGCATTACAGTTTATATAGTTGGTTCATACCTAAATACAGCATCGGAACTTCAAAGATTTATTTGGAAAAAAGACAAAAAAAATAAAGGAAAACTATACACTATTAATTTATTTTCATACTCAATGCACATAAATTATTTTGGCGATTTACTTTGGGTATTAGGCTATGCAATTCTCACAAGAAACATTTATGCTTTTATAATTGTTGCACTTTTATTTTTGTTTTTTGCATTTTTCAACATTCCAAAACTTGATAAATATTTGGCAGAGAAGTATAAAGACCAGTTTTTTGAATATAAAAAGAAAACTAAAAAGTTTATTCCTTTTGTTTATTAAGCTAAGAAATATTATACTTTCCCATAAGTATCATAAATGTACTTAAAATTTCGCTAATCTATGGTAATAATTCAAACAAAATGAACAGAATATCTATCTTACAACATACAAAAATCATAATTATATAAAAAAAGGTTTGAATATGATATTTGGCTTTTTGCAATTAAAATTTAATTTTTAAAACACTTGCCTTTTTAAATATAAAACATACTTTTGCAACAAAACAAGAAACTACATAATATAAAGACTATTTGTGTTTTTGTTTTTTGTAACTTGCAATTTTTAAAAAATGGTTTTAAACTACATTTGGATTGCTTTTTTCCTTATTGCCTTTGTTGTGGGTTTAATAAAACTCATTTTTTTAGGAGATGTTGGAGTCTTCCCTGCAATGGTATCCAGCACATTTGACATGGCAAAAACAGGGTTTGACATTTCTTTGGGACTAACCGGAGTTCTTACTTTATGGCTTGGAATTATGCGTATTGGAGAAAAAGGTGGGATTATTCGGCTATTATCCAAGATTATAAATCCTTTTTTTAGAAAAATATTTCCGGATTTAGACAAAGACCATCCAGCATATGGATCAATAATGATGAACATTGCTGCAAATATGCTTGGACTTGATAATGCTGCAACTCCCATGGGATTAAAAGCAATGGACCAACTCCAAGAAACCAATAAGAAAAAAGATACTGCTTCTAATGCTCAAATAATGTTTTTGGTTTTAAACACTTCCGGTTTAACAATTATCCCCATTAGCGTTATGGTTTACAGAGCTCAACTCGGTGCCGCTGACCCTTCCGATATTTTTATTCCGATATTGCTTGCAACTTTTTTTTCAACACTTGCAGGATTAATAGTTGTTTCAATATATCAAAAAATTAATTTATTTAACAAAACAATTTTATTGTATCTTGGAAGTGTTATTGCATTTATAATTGGCTTAATTGCATACTTGCAACAGCTTCCAAAAGAGCAAGTTGCAGAAATCTCATCTGTTGCAAGCAACCTTATTTTATTTAGTATTATTGCTCTATTTATTGGACTTGCAGCTTATAAAAAAATAAATGTTTACGAGGCATTTATTGAAGGAGCAAAAGATGGTTTTAAAATTGCCATAAAAATCATTCCATATCTTGTTGCAATACTTGTCGCAATTGGTGTATTTAGAGCCTCAGGGGCTATGAATTATTTAATTGACGGATTTGCTTTCATTTTTAATGCCATCGGAATTAATACAGACTTTATTGAAGCATTACCTACGGCATTAATGAAGCCTTTAAGTGGTAGCGGAGCAAGAGGAATGATGGTAGATACTTTAAAAGCTCATGGTGCAGATTCATTTGTAGGCAGGGTAGCATCAACTGTGCAAGGTGCAACAGATACAACCTTTTATATTATTGCTGTATATTTCGGGTCTGTAGGAATTAAAAATACAAGATACGCAGTAACAGCAGGTTTAATTGCTGATTTTGTAGGAATTATTGCAGCAATTCTTATTGCTTATTTATTCTTTCATTAAGTTTTCTAGAAGAAATATATACATTTTTTTCATCAAAAAAGAAAATTTTAGATTTCCCGATAACGGCATTTTTTATAATAATATTCATTGGAAGTTTTATATATTTTAAATCAAACGTATCAATATTATAAAAAGTTAAGCAATGAAGATTATCATTGTAATAAACTATTTCATTATTTATCAGCCCAATATCTTTAGACGTGTTATTACATTCCAAATTAAAAATATTTCCTTCATTATAATTATATAAAAAAATATCTTTTGATTTTCTTTTAAAAAAAATAAATGATGAGTTATCTGTTATTGAAGTTATTTCTTCTGAAAAATTAAGATTTCTTTTATATTCTAATTTAAATTGCGAATCTAACTTAAATATCTGAAAATTAGCATTATCATAAACCCAAAATCCCCCATTTGTTGCTCCGCAAACCAATGCATTTCCATATATATCCAACATATCCAAAAATACATCTTCACTTATCCTACTTAATTTATTATCTAATAAAACAATCTTATTTTGATTACTAAAGAAAAGTAAAATCTTAAAATTATTTCTTACATAAACACCTGTTATCTCATTTCCTATTTCAGGATAATACGAAAACAATTTATTTCCTTTAATATTATATTTTGAAAAAGTGTTGTCTGATAGAATATAAAAATTATCAAAATCATCAGCAAATACATTCTCAACTTTTAAATTTATTTTTTTTTCAATAACAACTTGGCTGTTTGCAGAAATAAAAGACAAAAACAGCACGAAAAAAAACATGATGTTTCTACAAAAATTTAAATAAAATATTGCTAAATGTTTTTTTTTATTCTCCATTGCTATTTATTTTAAGCAACTCATCAATATAATCTCTGTTATTTGACAAACGAGGCACCTTATTTTGCCCTCCAAGTTTTCCTTTTTGTTTTAACCATTTTATAAAAACATCTTCTTTTGCAATGTGTACAACTGGTTTTTTTAATGTGAGATTTTTATAACGTTTTGCAGCATAATCAGAATTTGCATTTTTTAATGCAGTATCTAGTTCATTAATAAAGACTTCAATATCATCCGGTTTCTTTGAAAAATCAATCAACCATTCATGCCCTCCTGTATCTTTTTCAGACATATAAATTGGTGCTGCCGTATAATCTTTTATATGAGAATTTGTCTTCTGCGTGGCAATAAACAGTGCTCTTTCTGCATTATCAATAATTAATTCTTCGCCAAAAGCATTTATAAAATGTTTTATTCTTCCTGTTATTTTTATTTTATGAGGTTTTAATGAAGTAAACAAAACAGTATCTCCAATTAAGTACCTCCACAACCCACTATTAGTAGTTATTATCATTGCATAATTTCTTCCTATTTCAACATCTACTACTGTATATACTTTTGGATTTTCTTCAAAAACATTTTCAACAGGAATAAACTCATAAAAAATACCTAAATCCAGCATTAAAAGCATATCGTCTTTTTCTAAATCATCTTGAATTCCGAAAAAACCTTCCGTTGCATTATAAGTTTCAACATACCTTGTTCCTATGGGTAAAATTTTTTCAAATTCTTGTTTATAAGGAGTAAAACTTACTCCTCCGTGAATAAACAATTCAAAATTTGGCCAAACATCAACAATCTTTTTTTTGCCTGTAGCTTCCAAAACTTTTTTTAATAAAACCAAAGTCCATGATGGTACTCCTGTAATACTTGTAACATTCTTTTTAATAGTGTCTTCCACCATCTTCGCCAATTTATCCTCCCACTTTGGCAATAAAGCAATATTTTTCTTTGGTGTTCTTAATAAATGAGACCACATTGGTAAATTGTCAATTATTACGGCCGATAAATCTCCAAAATAATGCTCATTATCAAATGTGCTTATTTGTTGACTCCCTCCTATTACTAATGATTTACTTTTTACAAGTCTAGTATCATCAAACTGATTTGCATATAAAATAACAATATCTTTTCCACCTCTAAAATGACATAATTCAAGAGTTTCTTTGCTAACGGGAATAATCTTACTTTTAGAGTTTGTAGTTCCGGATGATACTGCAAACCATTTTATTGGAGTATTCCAAAGTACATCTTTCTCACCAACCCTTATTCTTTTAATATAAGGCAAAAACTCTTCATAATCTCTAATAGGAATTTTATTTTGAAAATCATTAATCAAATTTTCTTTTGATAAACTTTCAAAACCATGCTCTTTTCCAAAAATAGTATTTTCTCCGGATAAAATTAATCTATGTAACAAAGCACATTGTGTTTTCTCAGGATATTTTCTAAAAAAATCAATTTGCTGAAGGCGTTTTTGACTAACCTTTGAAACTATTTTATTAATTATTTTCACAGTTTTTTGATGTTCAGTTGAATAAAAAAACTATTTTTGTATGTTTTAAAATATAAATATTTGGTCAAATATAACAATTTTGATTTACAGCTATATTAAAATTCAATGAAAATTTTTAAGTTTTTTGTTTTAAACCTATTCGTGTTCACAATTGTTTCATCTTTTTCTCAGGATGTAAGATTTGGAATAAAAGGTAGTGGAAACCTTTGTGGATTATATGGACCCGATGAGCCTTCATCATATAAAATGCAAAACGGTTTTTCAGGAGGATTATTTTTAGATTCTCGTTTTGCTGAACATATGTCTTCTCAAGTAGAATTAAATTTCACAAGGTATAATTTTCAGTTTTCAGAACCTATTGAATATATTGAAGATGCATACTTTAATGTAATTGAAAGAAACGATTACATAAGTTTGCCTGTTGTATTAAAATATAAAAGAGGTTACGAAATTTTATTTTGGTATTTTTCTTTTGGAGGGCAAGTTTCCGTTCTTACAAAACACAAGAGAGATGTTTCAGCATATTCAAGAAATCTAATTATCGACTCAAAAACATATTATAATTTTAAAACTAATTGGTATGACTACGGATTAAACATAAGTGCAGGTTTTCAATTTAAGCCTATAACTATAGGTTTGTCTTATTATACAAGTATGAGAAGTTTATACAAAGAGAAGAATTCTCGAGAAATGAGATATAAAATTTTAAATTTAAATATTTCATATCAATTTAATTATAGAAATTCTCATCCTTATGACAGAAGAAAGGGGATGAAAGGTTTAAGATACAAGCTAAAAAACTTATTTTAACAATAGTATAAAAACAAATAGTTATATCTGTTAATTTACTGATATACAGCAATTTTATATTTGAACTGAACATAAAACAAGATATTATAAACATAATAAATAACATAACAATAAATACCATTTTTAATGTTATTTTCAAAAACAATTGTATTATTGTTTTTTTTAGAACGAAAATTCATTTTAGCTATTAAATATTTGTGCTGATTAATAAAATATAAAGCAACCTTTTTTGCTTTTTAATATCATAAAAACATAATTATATCATTTATTCACTTTTTAAATTAAAAATTATGAAAAAAGTTATATTCTTTTTATTTACTCTTTTTTTATTTTCAGCTTACTCGACATTTTCACAAACAATTGTTGGTACTACTCCTGAAAACAAAAACGTTATATTAGAAGAGTTCACAGGAATACATTGCGGATATTGTCCACAAGGGCATGCAATTGCACAAGCAATTCAAGATGCTCATCCTAACGATGTTTTTTTAATAAATATTCATACAGGAGGTTATGCCACTCCTAGTTCAGGAGAACCCGATTTTAGAACAAGTTTTGGATCATCAATTGCAGGACAATCAGGATTAGTTGGCTACCCTGCCGGAACCGTAAACAGACACTTATTCCCTGGTTATCAGCAGGGTTCAGGAACTGCCCAAAGTAGATCAACTTGGTCAACTACTTCAAATATAGTTTTAAATGAAACTTCATATGTAAATGTTGGAGTTGAAGCTGAAATAAATGTTGATTCAAGAGAAATTACAGTTCATGTTGAAGCATATTATACAGGAAACAGTCCTGAAAGTACAAATTTATTAAATGTTGCTTTATTACAAGACAATACTCTAGGACCTCAATCCGGAGGAGGAGCCGGAAATAATTATGTACATATGCACAGGCTTGTTCACATGATTACTGGCCAATGGGGAGACAATATTAACACAACTACATCAGGTACATTTATTGACAAATCATATACATACACTATTCCTGCAGATTACAGAGGGATTAATGCAATAATTCCAGACTTGAAAGTTGTTGCATTTATAACTGAAACTCATCAGGAAATAGCAAGCGGAAGTGGTTGTACTCCAACTTATATTTTTTCTGGAGATAATAATGCAAAACTAAATACAGTTTCTTCAGATCCGACTTCTTGCGGAGCACCAATTTCTCCGAAAATAAACTTCTCTAATTTAGGAAATAATGAAATAACCTCTCTGAATATTGAATACAGTATAAACGGAGGCACAGCAGCAAATTATACATGGACAGGCAATATCAATCCATTTGAATCTGTTGATTTAGAACTTCCTGCTATTTCTTTTGCTCTACAAGCAACAAACACAATTAATATTACATTAGCCGACGATGACAACAATTCTGACAATACGGGATCAACAACATTTGATATTGCTGTTGAACCTAGCCACGTTATAACCTTAATTCTTAATTCAGGAAACAATGGTAGCACCTTAACATGGAATTTTAAGGATATTTCAGGAAACATTATTCAATCAGGAGGACCATACTCTAATAATCAAACAGTTGTTGAAAACTTTATTTTCCCTCCCAATTGTTATGAGTTTAACATTATGAACACCTCAGGAAATGGAAGTGGTGCTGTAAGATTGTCAGATGCAGAAGGTACTGAGTTTTATTTCACAAACGGTCAATACGGAGAGGGTGATAGAATATCCTTTTCAACTTTTGTATCTGCTCCAATAATAAGCAACCAAAATTCCTATCCTATTAATGGAGATGAAGGAATACCATTAAACACTGAAATTACAATAGCCTTCAACGAAGCTGTAAGAATGGTTAATAATGATTTAATTACAGATTTGTCTTTTATTAATATTATGCCTGTACCTCCAACAGGAGAAACAATTAGTTTTTCAGCTTCCATAAACAATGATAATGATGTTATTACAATTGTTCCTGATGAAGATTTACCAGAAAATACTTTTATAAGAGTAACTATTCCAAATTCAATAATAGAAAATTTTTATGATGTAGAATATGCAGGAAGTTATACAACTTTTAAAACAAGTAGCTTAGTTGACATTTCAGATATGCAATCTAAAATTAAAATATATCCAAATCCTGTAAATAATATTATAACAATTAGTAATGCACTTGGTTCTTATGTTGAAATATTTGAAATATCTGGGAAATTATTATTTACTAAAAAAATTACTTCTGCAAATCAACAACTTAACATTTCTAACATTGGCGAAGGAACTTATTTTATTAAAATAAAAAACAATAATAATACAATCACTAAAAAAATAGTTGTTCTAAAATAAACAAAACAAAAAGTTGTTGACCCATTAATAGGTTGACAACTTTTATATTTATTCATTTAAAAAAAAAATTATGAAAAAAAGTTTATTATTTATAGTTTTAATTTCAATAATTTCATTTACTTACTCGCAAACATTTTCTGTTGCAAAATTAGACGAAACACCAATTAATGATAACGACATTATTACGTTTAACAGTGTTGATGATGACGCAAACCTTGTAACAATTATAACAAATAACGGATCAAGTGCAATAAACCTAAATTTAGTTGCCGAAACAATAACAGGAACAGCTGGCACTGATATGGAATTTTGTTTTGGGGCTTGCTTGTGGGGTATTACACAAGGAACAATTTACGGACCTCTCTCGATAGATGCAGGTGTTTCAACAGGAGAATTAGAAGTTCATTTTCATAATCATAGTACAGAGAATGACATTATTACTTACACCTTTAAAATTTATGAAGATGGAAACGAATCTAATGCTTTTCATTTTACCTATAAATATGATGCAAATTATGTTGGTGTTAGCAATATTTCTAATAATAATATTTTTGTTTATCCAAACCCTGTAAAAGAAAAATTTACAGTTAAGCTAAACAGCTTAAATAATTCAGAGATTGTTTTAACAAATATTTTAGGAAGAGTTGTCTTAACGCAAAAATTACAAGAAAATAAAAATACTGTTGATGTGTCAAAACTTTCAAATGGTGTTTATTTCTATTCAATAATAAATAACAATAAGATTATTGAAACAAAGAAATTAATAATTAAATAATCTTATTATGAAAGCAATATCTATTTTAGCATTATTATTTACATCATTTTTTGGTTTTTCTCAAACAATTGTTAGCACAAATATTGAAAACAAAAATGTGATTTTAGAAGAATTTACAGGAATACATTGCGGATGGTGTCCACAAGGGCATATCACAGCACAAGGCATAATGGACAATCACCCTAATGATGTTTTTTTAATTAATATTCACACAGGTTATTACGCAAATCCAAGTGGAAGTGAACCCGATTTCAGAACTCCTTTTGGTAATGCAATTGCTAGTCAGTCTGGATTAACAGGATATCCTTCTGGTACAGTAAACAGGCATCTATTTTCCGGAAGTGCAACTGCCTTAGATAGAGGTCAATGGACGGGGGCATCAGATCAAATTTTAGCAGAACAGTCTTATGTAAACGTAGGTGTTGAAGCAACACTAAATCTTACAACCAGAGAATTAGCAGTGCATGTTGAAGCATATTATACAAATGATAGTCCTGAAAGTACAAACAAACTAAATGTAGTTGTTCTTCAAGATTCCACACATGCATATCAAGCTAGTGGCGGTTCAAATTATAACCATATGCACAGATTGGTTCACATGATTACAGAACAATGGGGTGAAGAAATAACAACAACATCTTCTGGAAGTTTTGTTGACAAATCATACATATACTCTATTCCTGCCGAGTACAATGGCATTCCTGTTGATTTAATGCATATGAAAGTTGTTGCCTTTATTTCAGAAAACAATCAAGAAATAATTTCAGGAAATGGGACATATCCTACTTATACGGGAGCAATAACTCAAAATGATGCAGGTATTTCTGAAATACAAACTCCTAACGAAATATGTGAGAATGAAATTACACCAGTAATAAAAATAGTAAATACGGGACAAAATAATTTAACCTCATTGCAGTTTGAATATAGAATTAATACCGGCTCATTTCAAACTTATAATTGGAATGGAAATCTTGCGTATTCAAAAAGTCTTGATGTTGTTTTAGACCCAATAAATTTTACTTTATTTAACAATAATACTATTGATGTTATAGTCTCAAATCCTAATGGTTTTTCAGATGAAAATTACACAAACAATTCAATGTCTAATAGTTTTAATGAAGCTTATAATTCCACAAATAGAGTTAGTCTAGAAATAAACCCTAATGGGTCTTTTGGTTTACCTTGGACATTAAAAGACAATTCGGGAACAACAATATATAGTGGAACAGCATCAGGTTCAGATTTGGTAAACGAAATTTTTGAATTAACATTGGGAGAATGTTACACTTTTAACATTTCAAGTTCTTCTCACAATGGGATACCAGGTGATGGCTATTGTAAAATTACAGATAGTGACGGTTATATTATTTTCAGCATATTAGGAAATGAGTTTACAGATAATATTTTTACTTTATTTAAAGCTACAACTGTTGCGTCTGTAAGTTTAAATAAAAGAAAAGAAATAACGATTTATCCAAACCCAACTAATAAATTAATTGTAATTGAAAATTTAGTTAATAAAATTCAGAATATTGAAATTTTAGACATTTCTGGAAAAATTATTTTTTCAAAAGATTATAATAATGTATATAAAACTGAAATAAATACAAGCAATTTTAATTCTGGAATATATTTTGTAAATATTGATATTGACAATGAAATTATCACAAAAAAAATATCAGTAATTAAATAAAAAACAAATCAAATGAAACGAATTACATTATTATTATTCAGCATTTTTTTTAGCGGGATAGTTTTTTCTCAAAAAACATTAAACAAATTACCATCAATTGATATAAAAACATTAACAGGTGAAACTTTTAACACTTCCAAAATAACAAATGAAGGTCCTATTTTTTTAAGTTTTTGGGCAACATGGTGTAAACCCTGCATTAAAGAACTTATTGCAATTGATGAAAATTATATTGATTGGCAAGAAGAAACAGGACTAAAAGTTTATGCAATATCAATTGATGACACAAAAAGCATGAGTAGAGTTGCTCCGTTTGTAAATGGAAGAGCATGGGAATTTGAAGTGCTTTTAGATGCAAACAGTGATTTTAAAAGAGCTATGAATGTAATTAATGTTCCACATTCTTTTATTCTAGATAAAACAGGAAAAATTGTTTGGCAACATACATCATATTCCCCAGGCGATGAAGACGAAATTTATGAAATATTAAAAAAACTATCTGCAGGAGAAGAAGTTAATCATAAATAAAATATTAAGCCGTAATTAACGGCTTTTTTAATTTAACAAATTATTTTATTTATGATTAACTTCTTCTCCTGCAGATAGTTTTTTTAATATTTCATAAATTTCGTCTTCATAGCCTGGGGAATA